>DASRYN010000263.1:0-6850 GCA_035687185.1 Pseudoxanthomonas sp.
AGCGCCTGCCCCGACTGGCGCACCAGCCGGCCCAGCAGCACCAGCATCAGGTCGAGCTTGGCGTCCATGCGCTGGGCCAGCATCGGCAGTTCGCCGCGCTTGTCTTCCGATTCCTCGCCGCGCAGGTCCTCGACCTGCGCCAGCCCGAGCAGCAGCGCCTCGGCCTGGGCCAGGCGGCCGGGCCCGGCACCGGGCCGGAAGTCGGCGGGCAGCAGTGCGTCGCAGGCCAGGGTGTCGTCGAACAGCTCGGCCTCGGCCGCCTGCGCCGCCGCCGGCCATTGCGCGTTCACGACGCGGCCTCGCGGTAGGAGCGGCTGGCCTGGCCGGACTGGCGCAGGCCGCGCAGGCCGGCGGCCGCGGCATCGCGCGCGGCCAGCATGTCGTCCTGCAGGCGGTGCTGCAGCTGCAGCAGCTCGCGCAGCGCCTGCAGCGGGGCCTGGCTGCCGACCGCGGCGATGTACTCGCGCAGGCGCAGGTCGTGGCGCGCCAGCACGTCGCCGGCACGGCCGTAGTCCTCGCTGTCCAGCGCGCAGCGCAGGCTGGCCAGGTCGTCGTGCAGGGCGGCGAGGGTGGCTTCGCTCACCGTGCGCCCTCCACCGCGGCCTGCGGGTGCTGGCGCTGCTCGGCCGGGATCGCGTTCCACGCCGAATCGATCTCCCCCAGCAGGCCCAGGGCCTCGTCCAGGGCGGCGTTGTCGTTGTGCAGGTTGGCCTCGGTCAGGCGCTGGACCAGGTAGTCGTACAGCGATGAGAGGTTGGCGGCCAGCTCGCCGCCGGCCTCGTGGTCCAGCGAGCCGTTGAGGTGGCCGATGATCGCGCAGGCTTCGCCGATGGCCTTGCCCTTGCGCGCCAGGTCGCCGCGCGCCAGGCAGGCCTGGGCCAGGCGGATGCGCTCGCAGGCGCCGGACAGCAGCAGGGCGACGAGGCGGTGCGGGTCGGCGTCCATGACGCTGCCGGACACCTCGAGTTTGCGGTACTGCTCGGCGTATCGGCGGGATCCAAGCATGGCGATCTCCTGGTTCTGGACGGCGCGGCGGCGCGCACGGCAATGGCTACCGCCGTGTTATCGGCCCGTCGGCATCATCCTTTATTGCCCTTGGACAGCGAAGCCAGCTGCTGCGACAGGTAGGAACTGGTGCCCTGCATCTGCGCCACCAGGGTGTCCATGGCGGTGAACTGGGCCAGGTAGCGCGCCTCGACCGCCTCCATCCGCCGGTCCAAGGCGTCCATCTGGTCCGACAGGCCCTCGATCTGCCTGTTCAGGCTGCCGGTGCGCTGGGTCAGGGTGCCGGTGGTGGCGTCCAGGGTGGCCTTGAGCGTGGTTTCCAGCCGCGAGGACAGCGCGCCGTCCTTGCCGAACAGGCGGCGCACGCCGTCCGGGTCCGCGGCCAGGGCGGCGTCGAGCTTGGACGCCTCCACGCTCAGGGTGCCGTCGGTGGCGATGCTCACGCCCAGGGCCTTCAGTTCGCTGGCGTAACCGCCGACCATCCCGCGCAGCTGCTGCTGCAGGCCGCGGACCATCGCGTCGCCGGTCAGGGCCGAGGCCCTGCCGGTCTCGGCGTTGTAGGCGCTGGTCGAGCGCAGCACGCCGTTGGCGGCGTTGAACGCCGACACCAGCGCCTGCAGGTTGCTCTTGAGTCCGCTCTGGTCGCCGGCGACCTGCAGGGTGAAGCGCTCGCCGGGCTTGGCCTCGGTCAGGCCCAGGGTCAGGCCGGGCACGAGGTCGGACACCGTGTTGCTGTTGGCCGTGCGCTCGAAGCCGTCCACCTTCACCCGGGCGTCGGTGGCGGCGACCACCTCGTCCAGCGCCTGCGCGCCGTCGGGGTCGTACGCCAGCGCCGCCAGCCCGCCGTCGCCGCCGCTGGCGGTGACGGTCAGGGCGCCGGCGCTGCCGGATTCGGTGGCGTTGAGCACCAGGTGCTGGCCGTCGTCGGCGTTGACCACGCTGGCGGTGACGCCCTTGCCGCCGGCCGCGCGGTTGATGGCCGCGGCGATGTCGGCCAGGGTGGCGTCCTCGCCGATCTCCACGTCGAACGCGGTCTCGCCGGCGGTGATGTGCAGGGTGCCGGTGCCCACGGCCTGGTCGGCGGCGAACGCGCCCGAGGCCAGCTTGTGGGTCTGCGCCAGGGCCAGCACCTCGACCTCGTAGCGCCCGGCAGCGGCCGTGCTGCCGGCGCTGGCGGTGAAGCCCGCGCCCTCGGGCACGGTGGTCTTGAAGGCGGGGGTGTCGGCGCCGGTGCGCAGCTTGTCCAGCGCCGACTGCAGGCTGCCCAGGGCGCTCTTGATCGTGCCCAGCGCCGAAAGCTGCGAGTTGATCCGGCCGGCCGAGGCGTTGATGCGGTTCTCCGCCGGCGCGCGTTCGGCCGCCACCAGCTGGCTGACCAGGCCGTTGATGTCCAGGCCCGATCCCAGGCCGCTGAAGCTGATTGTCGCCATCGGGTGCTCCCTCGTGGTGCGGTGGCGCCGCGCCGTCCGGGCGCCGGGGGGCGCCTGGAACCGGTAGCGGCCGCGGCCCGGCGGACTTGAGCCGGGGCGCGCACGGGGCATGCAAGACCCGTTCCGCGCGGCCCTGCATCGGGGGCGAACCCCGGAAAAAAGACAACCCCCACCGTTGCCGGAAGGGGTTGCCCATGCCGCTTGCGCGGCGTCCCGCTGGAGAGCGGCGAGCGGATCAGCCCAGCAGGCTGAGCACGTTCTGGGTCGAGGCGTTGGCCTGGGCCAGCATCGCCGTGCCGGCCTGCTGCAGGATCTGCGTGCGGGTCAGCTCGGCGGTCTCCTTGGCGTAGTCGGCGTCGCGGATGCGGCTGCGCGAGGCGGACAGGTTCTCGGAGGTGGCCTGCAGGTTGGCGATGGTCGAGGTGAAGCGGTTCTGGATCGCACCCATGTCGGCGCGCGAGGAGCTCACCGCGGTCAGCGCCTTGTCCACGATCTCCATGGCCCGCTGCGCGCCCTGGAAGGTGGAGATGTCCAGGTCGGCCAGGTGGCTGGTGGTGGCGCCGGCGTCGGTCGCCGCGGCACTGGCGTTGATGCCGGTGGTGGCGAAGGTGATGCCGGTGGCGCCGGTGGCGGAGCCGGCGGTGAAGCTGAAGTCCTTGCCGGCCTTCAGCGACTCGAGCACCAGCTCGCCGTCGTCGTTCACCGAGGCGTACACGCCGGTCTGGTCCAGCTTGTCGTTGATGGCCGCGACCATCTTGGCGGCCACGTCGTCGCCGGTGTCGCCCACGGCCACGTCGACCGTGGCGATGGTCACGCCGTTGATGGACATGCCGGAGTAGCTGCCGGCGGCCGTGGCGGTGCCCGAGGCCAGGGCGGCGGTGGCTTCCTGGGTCTCGGCGAAGCCCGCGCGGCCCAGGGTGTCGGTGTTGGCGTCGACGATGGTGTTGATGCCGATGGTCTGGCCGGCGTCGGCGCCGACCTGGAACAGCGCGCCGCTGAAGCTGCCGTCCAGCAGCTTGGTGCCGTTGAAGCTGGTCTGGTTGGCGACGCGGTCGATCTCCGACAGCAGCTGCTTGACTTCGGCGTTCAGCGCCTTGCGGTCGGATTCGGAGTTGGTGGCGTTGGCCGACTGCACCGACAGCTCGCGGATGCGCTGCAGGTTGTTGCCGATCTCGACCATCGCGCCTTCGGCGGTCTGGGCCAGCGAGATGCCGTCGTTGGCGTTGCGCACGGCGACGTCCAGGCCACGGATCTGGGTGGTGAAGCGCTCCGAGATCGCCAGGCCGGCGGCGTCGTCCTTCGCGCTGTTGATGCGCAGGCCCGACGACAGGCGCTGGATGGTGGTCGCCAGGCTCGCGCTGTTGGTGTTCAGGTTGCGCTGCGCGTTCAGCGACATCACGTTGGTATTGATGACTTGTGCCATTTTGATTCTCCTCTAAGCGATTTTTCCCGGCGGAAGGATGGTGCCCTTGGCCGGAGCCTCCGCAGGGGGGTCATCAAGCTGACCGGTGCCGCTGCTGGTGTGGATAACGGCGCTGTGTCGGCAAGCTTTAGCCGGTTCCTGCGTTTTCCCGCGGGACCCGCGCCTGCCTCGACCGCCTCCGGCGCGGCGGCTGTTCGCCGCCGGGAGGAATAACGGCACCGTTCCGGCGGAATTGAGCCCTGCAAACGGGCGCGGGCGGCAGGCTCCCCGGGCGCGGTGCAGCCGGGGCGGCGCGACGACGCGACGCCGGGCCGGGAGTTCCGCCGCGGGGAACGCAGGCGAGCGGCATGCGCAGCGCCGGACCGCACGGCACGCGCGTGAGGGGCCTTCCGCATCCGCGCGTGCGCCGCGCCGCGAAGCGCAGCCCGGCATCCGCGCACAAAAAAAGGCGGCGGGGCCCCGGCCCGCGCCGCCTCGTCGCCCAAGGCCTGCGGTCAGCGCAGCAGGTCGAACAGGGACATGCCCTGCATCCGCGTGAACACCGTCTGCGCGGTCTGCAGCGCGGTGCTCTCGAGCTGGTAGCGGGTGATGGCTTCGGCGTAGTCGAGGTCGCGCAGCTGCGAAAGCGTGCCTTCGATGGTGACGGCGTTGGCCTCGCGCACCGCGGCCGCGTCGTCGATGGCGGCCAGCTGCGCGCCGCCGGCCGCGCGCGCGTCGATCATGCGCTCGGAGGCGCGCTTGACGTCGCGCATCGCGCTCTGCAGTTCGTTCTGGCGCGCGGCCTTCTCCGCGGGCGTCGACGCCTGGGTTTCAAGCGCGCCGACCAGGCGCTCGAGGGTGGCGAACACGTCGCGCGTGCCGGCCGGGCCGATGTCGAAGGCGTCGCCGGCCACCGGCTCGCCCTCGATGCGCACGCGCAGCCCGCCGTGGACGATCTCCTGGCCGCTGGCCCAGGTGCCGCTGGCCACGGGGTTGCCGCCGGCGTCGAGCACGTCGTAGGCATCCGGGGCGGTGAAGACGATGCGGTAGGCCTCGCCGTTCCAGCCGCCGCCGCTGCCGCGGCCGTAGTCGATCAGCAGGCCGGTGCCGGCGTTGGCGGGATCGGCGTGCGCGTCCACGGTGCCGTCGCCGGTGCGCACGCGCGTGAAGATCTCGCTGCCGGGCGTGGCGTCGGCCACGAACGTCTCCGGCGCGACCTCGATGCGGCGCTGGGTCTGGTCGCCGTTGTAGACCACCGTGCCTGCCGCGTTGCGCGCGAACGGCGCGGCGTCGTCGGCCGCGCCGGCGAACAGGTAGCGGCCGGCACCGTCGGTGCTGTTGGCCAGGCTCAGCAGGCCGTCGTGGATGGAGCGCAGCTCGGCGGCGATGGCCCGGCGGTCGTCCTCGGAGAGGGCGGCGTTGTTGGCCTGCACCGCCAGCTCGGTGACCCGCGCCATGGTGTCGCCGGCCTGCGCCAGCAGGTTCTCCTGCAGCCCCAGGCGGTTGGCCACGGTGTTGGCGTTCTTGGCGAAACGCTCGAACTCGGCCAGGGTGCGGTCCAGCCCGACCGCGGTGCCGGCGGCGACGGGGTCGTCCTTGGCGGTGACCAGCTTCTGCCCGGTGGCCAGCTGCTGCTGCAGCGCGTTGAGCTGCTTCTGCCGGCCCATCATGCTGGCCAGCGACTGGCCGAACATCATGCTGGTGGAAATGCGTTCGTTCATCGGCGCACCGCGCTGAGGATGGACTGGAACATGGTGTCGGCGGTGGAGATGATCTGCGCCGCCGCCTGGTAGGCCTGCTGCAGCCGCAGCATGTTGGCCGCCTCTTCGTCCAGGTTGACGCCGGCCACGGCCTCGCGCGCGGCCACGGCGTCGTCGTGGATGACCTGCTGCGCGTCGGCCGAGTACTGCGCCTGGCGCGCGGCCGAGCCGACGGCGGTGGTCAGGCCGCCGAGCGCGCCGTTGAGGCTGATGGTGCCGCCGTTGAGCGCGCGCGCGTCGTCCAGGTTGGCCAGCAGCGCGGCGTTGCCGTTGTTGCCCGAGCGCGCCGGGGTGGCGCCGATCTCGAAGCGGTCGCCTGCGGCGGGCACGCCGTCCAGCACCACGCTCCAGCCGTTGGCGCTGATCGTCTGGCCGGGGGTGAAGGGGTAGGGGCCGGCGCCGTCGACGGTGTACTGGCCGGCGTCGAGGAACTCGATGACCGCGTTGGCGAGCAGGGCGGGGTCCGCCGGATCGTCCACGCGCAGGCCGGAGAGCTTGCCGCTGCCCACGTTGTCCAGGTCGGCGCTGGCCGACACCGGCAGGGCGGCGGCGATGCGCGAGGGATCGCTGAGGGCCAGCCCCAGGCCGGCGCCGGCACCGGCGGTGGGCTGCAGCAGGAAGCGTTCGCCGGCGGCGGGCGGTGGCGCGGTGGAGACCACCAGGGCCATGCCCTCCACCCGCAGCGGGTCGGCGGCGGTGCCGGTGCCGGCCAGCGCCACGGACGCGCCGGTGTCGGCGCGGTGCGCGCTCCAGGCCGTGCCGTCGAAGCGCAGCACCAGGTCCTGCCCGGTCAGCGCCGCCACGTCGTCCACCTGCGCGGACAGGCTGGCGCCGGAGGCGTTGTCGGTGTGCGGGGATACCCGCGGCGGGGCCAGGCTGAAGAAGTCGCCGCCCATGGCGCCGTACAGGTCCATGCCGGCGCGGTGCCCGGCGTTGAAGGTCGCGGCCACCGCCACGGCCAGCCGGCCCAGTTCGGCCGCCGCCGGGTCCAGCACGCTGGCGCGGAACTCGGCCAGGCCGCCCATGCTGCCGCCCAGGGCGCGCTGGTCCAGGCGGATGGTGGTGCCCTGGCTGGTCAGCGCCAGCTGCAGGCGCTCGGGCCGGTACGGATCGGCGACCGCGGCCACGGTCGAGGCCTGATTGCCCACCACCAGCGCCTGGCCGCCGGCGGTGAACACGTTGATCATGCCTCCGTCCTGGGTCACGGCGGTGCCGCCGGTGTAGCCGACCAGCTGGCTGATCAGCTGGTCGCG
>DASRYN010000264.1:0-8076 GCA_035687185.1 Pseudoxanthomonas sp.
TGGATGCAGGTGATCGGCCGCGACGGCCAGGTGCTGGAGCAGGGGCTGATGCGCGGTGGCGACGCCCGCAGCTTCCCCGCCGCCGACGTCGCGCGCGTGGTGCTGGGCAATGCCGCGGTGGTACGCGTTCAGCAAGGCGCAAGTATCGTGGACCTGGCGCCGTACCAGCGGGCGAACGTCGCCCGCTTTGCGGTATCCTCTGACGGCTCCGTGACGTCGGCCGAATAGGCCGCGCGCGGCCCGCCACCCAACGGTACACCACGACCCCGGCGCCGGTCCGGCGCGGGGCAGGACTACGCATGGCAATCGACGACCTTCTGGACGAGCACGAACAGGGCGAACGCGTCCGCACCTGGTTGCGCAGGAACGCGCTGGGCCTGATCGGCGGCGTCGCCCTCGGCATCGCGGCGATCTACGGCTGGCAGTGGTGGCAGGGCCATCGCCTGCAGCAGGACCAGCAGGCGCACGCGGCCTACGAGAAGGCGATCCGGGACGTCGAGGCCGGTGCGGACAACGCCGGCGCGGCGCTGGCGGGGCAGAAGGGCGTCTATGCCAACCTGGCCGCGCTGCGCGTGGCCCGGGCGCAGGTGGAAGCGGGCAAGGTCGACGACGCCGTCGCCACCCTGCGCGGCATCCAGGCCGATCCCACGCTCGAGCCGGTCGTGCGGCAGCGGCTGGCGCAGCTGCTGGTGGCGTCGGGCAAGCACGACGAGGCGCTCAAGGCGCTGGAGGGCGCGGACGACGCGGCCGCACTGGAACTGCGCGGCGACGCGCTGTTCTCCTCGGGCAAGCGCGACCAGGCGCGCGACGAATACGCCCGGGCGCTGGCCGCGCTGGACGTGGCGTCCCCGGCCCGCCGCCGCGTGGAACTGAAGCTGCAGGAAGCCGGCGGCCGCGTGCCCGACCCGGCGGAAGCGATCTGACATGAGGCGCACGGACATGTGGAAGCGGATGGCGGCCACGGCCGCGCTGGTGTCGGTGCTGGCCGGGTGCACCACGGTCAAGGGCTGGTTCGCAGGCAAGGACGCGGAAGCCAAGAAGGCCGCCGAGCCGGCCGAACTGGTCGATTTCGAGCCGACCGCCCGCCCGGTGGAGCTCTGGTCCAACGGGCTGGGAGACGGCGAGCGGCGCATCGGCTCGCGCCAGGCGCCGGCCATCGCCGACGGCCGCGTGTACGCCGCCGCCGGCGAGCGCGAGGTCTTCGCGCTGGACCTGCAGAGCGGCAGGGAGATCTGGCGCTTCGAGGCCGAGAAGAAGAAGGACGACGAGGACGGCGGCAAGACCGAGCCGCTGCGCCTGGCCGGCAGCCCCGGCGCCGGCGAGGGCCTGGTGGCCATCGGCAGCCTCAGCGGCGACGTGCTGGTGCTGGACGCGGCCACCGGCGCAGAGCGCTGGCGCGCCCGCGTCACCAGCGAGGTGATCGCGCCGCCGGCCATCTCCCAGGGCCTGGTGTTCGTGCGCAGCAACGACGGCCGCATCACCGCCTTCGACGCGGCCACCGGCGAGCGCCGCTGGTTCCGCGAACACGAGCTGCCCAGCCTCACGGTGCGCGGCAACGCCCCGCTGACCGCCGGCCCGGGCGTGCTGTTCTCCGGCAACGACGACGGCACGGTCACCGCGCTGTCGATGCAGGACGGCCGCGTGCTGTGGGAACAGCCCGTGGGCCTGCCCGAGGGCCGCACCGAGCTGGAGCGCATGTCCGACGTGGACGGCGCGCCGGTGCTGGAAGGCACCACGCTCTACGCCGCCAGCTACAAGAGCCGCACCCTGGCCATCGACGGTCCCAGCGGCCGCCCGATGTGGCAGAGCGACCACGGCGGCGCCGGCGGGATGGGCGTGTCCTCGTCCAGCCTGGTGGTGGCCACGGCCGCCGGCACCGTCTATGCGCTGGACAAGACCAGCGGTGCGGCGATGTGGTCGCAGCCGGCGCTGGCGCGTCGCTCGCTGACCGGCCCGGCGGTGCACGGGGACTACGCGGTGGTCGGCGATTTCGACGGCTACCTGCACTGGCTGCGCCTGGACAACGGCGAGCTGGCCGCGCGCGAGCGCTTCGGCCGCAAGCCGATCAAGGGCCAGCCGCAGGTCGCCGACGGCATCCTGGTGGTGCAGAACACCGACGGCGGCCTGGCCGCGTTCCGCATCGACTGACGGCGCGGGCGAAACGCGATGCTGCCGCTGGTTGCGCTGGTCGGACGGCCGAACGTCGGCAAGTCCACGCTGTTCAACGCGCTCACGCGCAGCCGCGACGCGCTGGTCCACGACCAGCCGGGCGTGACCCGCGACCGCCACTACGGCGTCTGCCGGCTCGACCCGGACCGGCCGTTCCTGCTGGTGGACACCGGCGGCATCGCCGGCGAGGACGAGGGCCTGGCCGGCGCCACCGCGCGCCAGGCGCGCGCGGCCGCGGCCGAGGCCGACCTGATCCTGTTCGTGGTCGACGGGCGCGAAGGCGCCTCGGCCCTGGACGACGAGATCCTCGCCTGGCTGCGCAAGCTCGCCCGGCCCACGCTGCTGGTCATCAACAAGATCGACGGCACCCACGAGGACGCCGTGCGCGCCGAGTTCGCGCGCTACGGTTTCGCCGACGCGCTGGCGGTTTCGGCCGCGCACCGCCAGGGGCTGGACGACCTGCACGGCGAGGTGCTGGAGCGGCTGCCGGAGCAGGGCAGCGGCGAGGCGTTGGACGAGGACCCGCAGCGCCTGCGCGTTGCCTTCGTCGGCCGCCCCAACGTCGGCAAGTCGACCCTGGTCAACCGCCTGCTGGGCGAGGAGCGGATGATCGCCTCGGAGGTGCCGGGCACCACCCGCGATTCCATCGCCGTGGACCTGGAGCGCGACGGCCGCCTCTACCGCCTGATCGACACCGCCGGCATCCGCCGCCGTGGCAAGGTCGAGGAGGCGGTGGAGAAGTTCAGCGTGGTCAAGACCATGCAGTCCATCGAGCAGTGCCAGGTCGCGGTGCTGATGCTGGACGCCACCGAGGGCGTGACCGACCAGGACGCCACCGTGCTGGGCGCGGTGCTCGATGCCGGCCGCGCGCTGGTGGTCGCGGTCAACAAGTGGGACGGGCTGACCGCCTACCAGCGCGAGCAGGCCGAGGCGCTGCTGGAACGCAAGCTGGGCTTCGTGCCCTGGGCCGAGGCCGTGCGCATCTCCGCCAAGCACGGCTCGGGCCTGCGCGAGCTGTTCCGCGCCATCCACCGCGCCCACGCCTCGGCCACCCGCAGTTTCTCGACCAGCGAGGTCAACCGCGCGCTGGAGGTGGCCTACGAGACCAACCCGCCGCCGAGCATCCGCGGCCACGTCTCCAAGCTGCGCTACGCGCACCCCGGCGGCGAGAACCCGCCGACGTTCGTGATCCACGGCACGCGCCTGAAGGTGCTGCCCGACTCCTACCGGCGCTACCTGGAGAACTTCTTCCGCAAGCGCTTCAAGCTGGTGGGCACGCCGGTGCGGCTGCAGTTCCGCGAAGGCGCCAACCCCTACGAGGGGAAGAAGAACGAACTGACCGAGCGCCAGGTCGCGCGCAAGCGCCGGCTGATGCGCCACGTCAAGCGGGGCAAGTGAGGTGGCGGCGGTGATCGCCGCCGCCGACCTGACCCTGGGCCTGCTCGCCGGCGGCCGCGGCAGCCGCCTGGGCGGTGCCGACAAGGCCTGGCTGGAGCGCGACGGCATACCGCAGGTGCTGCGCCTGGCGCGCCGTTTCCCCGGCGAGACCGGGCCGGTGCTGGTGAGCGCCAACCGCGGTCTCGGCCGCTACGCCGATGCCGGACTGGACGCGGTCGCCGACCGCCTGCCCGAAGGCAGCGGCCCGCTCGCCGGCCTGGAGGCGCTGGCGGCGGCCTGCGCCACGCCGTGGCTGCTGACCCTGCCGGTGGACGTGTTCGACGTGAACGACTGCCTGGTGCGCACGCTCGCCGGCGGCGCGGCCCCGCACGGCGCGGTGGCCGAGGACGCGGACGGGCTGCAGCCGCTGGTGGCGCTGTACCGGCGCGACCCGTTGCGCCAGGCGCTGGCGGCGATGGTCGCCGCGGGCGAGCTGGCGCCGCGCGGGCTGCAACGGCGCCTGCACCTGTCCGTGGTCCGCTTCCCCGGGGTACGCTTCGGCAACCTCAACACCCCGCAGGACCTGGCCGCCGCCCGCATCGCGCTGCCGTGAGGCCGCGCCCGCGCGGCCGGCGGCGGGCGTGGCGGCGCCCCCAAGACCGGAACCGCCGATGAGCGACCCATTCCCCACCCGCATCAGCCTGGCCGAGGCGCTGGCGATCGTCCGCGCGGTGGCCGCCGCGCGGCGCATGCAGGAGGAACGCGTGGCCCTCTCGCGCGCCGACGGCTGCGTGCTGGCCGCCGACGTCGTCGCGCCGTTGCAGCTGCCCCCGTTCGACAACAGCGCGATGGACGGCTTCGCCCTGCGCCACGCCGACCTGCGCGCCGACGGCGACACCGAGCTGGCGCTGGCGGGCGAACAGTTCGCCGGCCCCGACCTGGGCCTGCGCCTGCAGCCGGGGCAGTGCGTGCGCATCACCACCGGCGCGCCGCTGCCGCAGGGCGCCGATACGGTGCTCATCAAGGAGAACGCCGCCGAGGACGGCGGTCGCGTGCGCGTGCCCGCCGGGCTGGCCGCCGGCGCCAACGTGCGCCGCGCCGGCGAGGACGTGCGCGCGGGCGAGACCGTGCTGGCCGCCGGCGTGGTGATGACCCCGGCGCGCATCGGCCTGGCCGCGGCGCTGGGCCTGGACCGGCTCCCGGTGCGCCGGCGCCCGACCGTGGCCGTGTTCAGCAGCGGCGACGAACTGGTCGAGCCCGGCCTGCCGCTGGGCCCGGGCCAGGTCTACGACAGCAACCGCAGCCAGCTCATGGCGCAGCTGCGCCTGCTGGGCCTGGAACCGGTGGCCTGGCCACGCCTGCCCGACGACCCGGCGCTGATCGGCGCCATGCTGCGCGACGCGGCCGAGAGCTTCGACGTGGTGCTGACCTGCGGCGGCGTGTCCGCCGGGGAGAAGGACCACCTGCCAGGCTGGCTGCAGCGGCACGGGCGCATCCATTTCTGGAAGGTGCGCATGCGCCCGGGCATGCCGGTGCTGTTCGGCGAGGCCGGGCAGGCGCTGGTGCTGGCGCTGCCGGGCAATCCGGTGTCCGTGCTGGCGACCTTCGCCGCGTTCGGGCGCGAACTGCTGGACGGCCTGCAGGGCCGCGCCGAGCCGCGTCCGCGCTGGCGGGCGCGCCTGGCCGCGCCCTGGCGCAAGCGCCATGAGCGGCTCGAACTGCTGCGCGGCCGCCTGGAGCCGGCGCCGGACGCGGCGCTGCAGGTGCACCCGCACCCGGCCGACGGTTCGCATCGCCTGCGCGGCGCCGCCGAGAGCGACGTGCTGATCGTGCTGGAGGAGGGCGCGCGCGAATACGCCGCCGGCGAGGTGGTGGACGTGCTGCCGCTGCATTGACCCGCCGCGTGCGCGCGGCGCCGACCGCAGTGTCCCGCGTATGCGGCGGCGCGACGGCCGGCGGCTGGCCCATAATTGGGTCATGGCCCTTCCCGAACTCACGCCGGCCCAGGCGCGCGAACGCCAGCGTCACGGCGCGCTGCTGATCGACATCCGCGAACCACACGAGCGCGCCGCGGGCCAGGCCGAGGGCGCGCTGGGCATCGCGCGCGGCGAGCTGGAGGCCGCGCCGCAGCGCTGGCTGCCGTCGCCGCAGGCCGAGGTGCTGCTGATCTGCCAGGGCGGCGTGCGCTCGCGCGCGGCGACCGAGGCGCTGCACGCGGCCGGCTACCGCAACGCCCGCTCGGTGGCCGGGGGCACCTCGCGCTGGATCGAGGAAGGCCTGCCGCTGGTGCGGCCGCAGCTCGACCCCGGGGAGGCCGATTTCTACGACCGCTACTCCCGGCACCTGCGCCTGCCCGAGGTGGGCGTGGAGGGCCAGCGGCGGTTGCAGGCCTCGCGCGTGCTGCTGGTGGGCGCCGGCGGGCTGGGCGCGCCGGCCGGCTTCTATCTGGCCGCAGCCGGCGTGGGCCACCTGCGCATCGTCGACGACGATCACGTGGAGCGCAGCAACCTGCAGCGGCAGATCGTCCATACCGAGGCCTCGATCGGCGAGCCCAAGGTGGCCTCGGCCGCGGCGCGGCTGCGGGCTTTGAACCCGCGGGTCGAGGTGGAGGCGGTGGCCGAGCGCGTGGCGGCCGGAAACGTCGAGGCGCTGCTGGAAGGCGCGGACGTGGTGGTGGACGGCTCGGACAACTTCCCGCTGCGCTACCTGCTCAACGACGCCTGCGTGAAGCTGGGCAAGCCGCTGGTCTACGGCGCGGTGCAACGCTTCGAGGGCCAGGTCTCGGTGTTCGACGCCGGCCGCCGGCGCGGGTCGGCGCCGTGCTACCGCTGCCTGTTCCCGGAGCCGCCGCCGCCGGAATTCGCGCCCAACTGCGCCGAGGCCGGCGTGCTGGGAGTGCTGCCGGGCATCGTCGGCCTGCTGCAGGCGACCGAGGCGATCAAGCTGCTGCTCGGCCTCGGCAGGCCGCTGGCGGGCCGGCTGCTGCACTTCGACGCGCTGGCCATGCGCTTCCGCGAGACGGGGCTGGCGCCGGACCCGGATTGCCCGGTGTGCGCGGCGGGCCGCCCGTTCCCGGGCTACATCGACTACGCGCGCTTCTGCCGCACCGGCGGCTGAGGCGCACTCCGCCGGTGCGCCGGCGACAGGGAAGGAGGGCCGACGATGGCGGTGGAAGGCGCATCCGGCGGCGAGCTGGTCAAGGTGGTCGCGCTGCTCGGCGCGGCCGTGGTGATGGTGCCGCTGTTCCGGCGCCTGGGGCTGGGCTCGGTGCTCGGCTACTTGGCGGCCGGCCTGCTGATCGGGCCCTACGGGCTGGGCTGGTTCTCGGACCCGCAGGCCATCCTGCACGTGGCCGAGCTGGGCGTGGTCATGTTCCTGTTCGTGATCGGCCTGGAGATGCGGCCGGCGCACCTGTGGAGCCTGCGCGGCGAGATCTTCGGCCTGGGCTCGCTGCAGATCGGGGCGTGCACCGCGGCGCTGACCGGGGTGGGGCTGCTGTTCGGGCTGCCGTTGCCGGTGGCCTTCATCGGCGCCGCGGGCTTCGTGCTCACCTCCACCGCGATCGTGATGCAGCTGCTGGGCGAGCGCGGCGACATCGCGCTGCCGCACGGGCAGCGGATCGTGTCCATCCTGCTGTTCGAGGACCTGCTGATCGTGCCGCTGCTGGCCCTGGTGGCCTTCATGTCGCCGCTGCCCGCGGCGGCGGAAGGCGCGCGCTGGGAGGGCATCGCCGTCGGCGTGGCCGCGCTGGCGGGGCTGGTGGTGGCCGGCGTCTGGCTGCTCAATCCACTGTTCCGGGTGCTGGCCGCGGCCAGGGCGCGCGAGGTGATGACCGCCGCCGCGCTGCTGGTGGTGCTGGGTTCGGCGCTGCTGATGGAGGTGGGCGGGCTGTCGATGGCGATGGGCGCGTTCCTGGCCGGCGTGCTGCTGTCCGGCTCCAGCTTCCGCCACCAGCTGGAGGCGGACATCGAGCCCTTCCGCGGCATCCTGCTGGGGCTGTTCTTCCTGGGCGTGGGCATGGCCCTGGACCTGCGCGTGGTCGCGGCCGACGCCGGGCTGATCCTGGCCCTGGTGCTGGCGATGATGGCGGTCAAGTCGCTGTGCATCTACCTGGTGGCGCGGCTGCTGCGCAGCCCGCACGCCGAGGCGCTGGACCGCGCGGTGCTGATGGCGCAGGGCGGCGAGTTCGCCTTCGTGCTGTTCGCCGCGGCCGCCGCGGCCGGGATCATCGACGCGCGCATGGGCGCCAGCCTCAGCGCGGTGGTGGTGCTGTCCATGGTGCTGACCCCGCTGACCGTGCTGGCCGTGCGCCGGCTTTTCCCCGCGCGGCAGCGGCCGTCGATGGAAGGGATCGACGTCGCCGAGGGGCTGGGCGGGAGCGTGCTGATCATCGGCTTCGGGCGCTTCGGCCAGGTGATGAGTCAGGCGCTGCTCGCGCGCGACGTGGACGTGACCATCATCGACACCGACGTGGAGATGATCCGCAGCGCCGCCGACTTCGGCTTCAAGGTGTACTACGGCGACGGCACC
>DASRYN010000265.1:0-26950 GCA_035687185.1 Pseudoxanthomonas sp.
ACCGCGACCCCGTAGCCGGCATCGCCGGTCAGCGCGGGCAGGCGCTCGACCGCGCCCAGCTCGCTGCAGCGGCGGTCGGTGTAGACGGTGCGCCCGTCCGCGTCCACGCAGCGGTGGATCGTCGCCTGCGCCGCCGCGCGCGCCGGCAGCCATGCCGCCGCGGCGGCGAGCATGGCCAGCAGGAGGGGCGCGGGCGGTGGGGAGCGCATGGGCGGCAGCCTAGCCGCGCGGCCCGTGGACGAGAAGCGAACGCCGCGTGGGGGACGCGCCGAACGTTCAGCCCAGCCGCTGCAGCACCGCTTCGGTCGGGCGCGCCAGGTTCAGCGTGTAGAAGTGCAGCGAGGGCGCGCCGCCCTCGATCAGGCGGCGGCACAGCGTGGCGACCACGTCGGCGCCGAACTCGCGCAGCGCCGCCACGTCGTCGCCGAAGGCCTGCATGCGCTTGCCGATCCAGCGGGGGATCTCCGCGCCGCAGGCCTCGGAGAAGCGTCGCAGCTGGGCGAAGTTGGCGATGGGCATGATGCCCGGGACGATGGGGATGTCCACGCCCAGGCGGCGCGCATCGTCGACGAAGCGGAAGTAGGCGTCGGCGTTGTAGAAGTACTGGGTGATGGCCGCGTCGGCGCCGGCCTCGACCTTGGCCTTGAAGTGGCGCAGGTCGGTCGCCGCGTCCTCGGCCTGCGGGTGGATCTCCGGGTAGGCGGCCACCTCGATGCGGAAGCGGTCGCCGTGCTCGGCGCGGATCAGCGCCACCAGCTCGGAGGCGTAGCGCAGGTCGCCGGCATGGCCCATGCCCGAGGGCAGGTCGCCGCGCAGGGCGACGATGCGGCGGCAGCCGATGGCGCGGTAGAGCTTGAGCAGTTCGCGGATCTCCTCGCGCGTGCCGCCCACGCAGGACAGGTGCGGGGCCGCCTCGAAGCCGTGGTGCTGGTGCAGGTGGCGCACGGTCTCGGAGGTGTAGCTCAGGGTGGAGCCGCCGGCACCGAAAGTGCAGGAGACGTATTCGGGCGCGTAGCCGCGCAGCCGGGCCGCGGTGCGGTCCAGCTGGGCGCGCTGCTCGTCGGTCTTGGGCGGGTAGAACTCGAAGCTGATCGGGGTCATCGCGGCGGCGGGTGCGGAGTCCGCCGGATAATATCTCTTTATCGCGATGGATGTGCAGCCTCGCTCGCGGCGCCGCCCGGGGCCCGGTGCAGCTCCACGGTGACGTGGACCACCTCCTCGTGCACGGCGATCGCGCGGCGGAAATGGTCGGCGTCCACGTCGGCCGCGGTCACCACCGCCACGATGCAGGCATAGCGGCCGCGCCCGACCTGCCACACGTGCAGGTCGCTCAGGCGGGCCGGCACCGGCCCGTCCTCGACCGCCTGCCGGATCTCCTCGACCACGGGGGCATCCATCTGCGCGTCGAGCAGGATGCGGCCGCTGTCGCGCAGCAGGCCCCAGGCCCACGCCGAGACCAGCGCCGCGCCGGCCAGGCCCATGGCCGGGTCCAGCCAGGCCGCGCCGAGGAAACGGCCGCCGAGCAGGGCCAGGATGGCCAGCACCGAGGTGGCGGCGTCGGCCAGCACGTGCACGTAGGCCGAGCGCCGGTTGAGGTCGCCGTGCGCGTGGCCGTGGGAGTGCGCATGGGGGTGTTCGTGGCCGTGGTCGTGGTGATGGTGATGGTGGTCGTGGTCGTGGTCGTGGTGGTCGTGCAGCCACCAGGCGCAGGCCAGGTTGACCGCCAGCCCCAGCGCCGCCACCGCCATGGCCTCGGCGTAGCGGATCTCCGCCGGCGCCAGCAGCCGCTGCAGCGATTCCAGCGCCATCAGCGCGGCCACGACCAGCAGCAGCACCGCACTGGTGTAGCCGCCCAGGACCTCGATCTTCCAGGTGCCGAAGGCGAAGCGGCGGTCGCCGGCGTAGCGCCGCGCGCAGGCGTAGGCGAACACCGCCAGCCCCAGCGCCAGCACGTGCGAGCCCATGTGCCAGCCGTCGGCGAGCACGGCCATCGAGTTGAACCACCAGCCGCCGGCGATCTCCGCCACCATCGCGGCGGCGGTCAGGTACATCGCCCGGCGCACGTTGCGTTCGGCCGCGGGGTTGCCGCCGTCGAAGGCGTGCGGGTGGCGGCGGGCCTGCGCGAGGGCGTCCAGGTTCATGGGAGGAGGGCATGCGGACCGGGGTGGACAGGATACCCCCCAGGGGTATACGGTGCCAGCCATGGCCCATACCGTCCGCGACAGGAAGAAGCTGCTGGCCCGGGTGCGGCGCATCGCCGGACAGGTCGCCGCGCTGGAATCGGCGCTGGCGGACGGCGCCGACTGCGGCCAGGTACTCACCCAGATCGCCGCCGCCAAGGGCGCGATGCACGGGCTGATGATGGAAGTGCTCGGCGGACACCTGGCCGAGCACGTGGTGGCCCAGGCCGACGAGGCCGCGCGCAGGCGCGAGGCCGAGGCCCTGCTGGCCCTGCTGCGCGGCTTCGCCCGCTGAGGCCGGCGCCCCGGGCCGGGGCGCCGGTGGCGTGCTCAGCGCGGCTGCGGAGCCGGGCCCAGGTACAGCGGGGGCAGCGGACCGCGGCCGACGACCAGCTTCTGCAGCACGACGTTGTCGTCCAGGCGCCAGACCTTGACCGTGCGGCGGCCGGCCGGGACGTCGGCGAAGCTGGCGCTGACCACGCGCACGTTGTCGGACACGGCGCGGTTCCAGTCGTGCTGGGCCTGGATGGTGGCGTCGGTCGGCGCCGGCAGCAGGGCGTCGGTGACGACCTGGACCGGACCGTCATCGATGGACACGCCGATGCGCTGGCTCATGCCGCCGCGGGTGTCCAGGGTCGGGGCCAGGTACAGGTGCACGGCCAGCGGGCCGCTGCCGGCGATGTCCACGTCGTACTCCAGGCGCACGCCGTCCTCGGGCGTGGTCGCCGGCCGCCCCTGCGGCAGCGCGATGACCGCACCCCGGGTCCGGCCCAGGTGCGGGACCACCGCCCAGCGCAGCCCGGCGCCGTCGACCGCGCGGTCGTGGTCGGGGGCCTCGACCGCGACCGTGCCGGCCACCCGCGGGAACTCGGCGGGCTTGAACAGCACCGGGCGCGGCGCGCCGGCAACGGCCACCCGCTTCACTTCCGGCATCACCTGCTTCTCCGGCTGCTGCCAGCTGGTGTAGCCGATGTGGGTCTGCAGCATCATGCCGTCCCACTTGCCGCCGTTGAGCGCGTGGTACCGGTCGCTGAGGGCCTGGTCGCGCGCGAACAGCGCCTCGGCCTGGTCGGCGAATGCGTTTGCGCGCGGGTCGCCGGCCGCGGCCAGGCGGCGGTTCCAGGCCACGGCGTAGTACAGCCGGTACAGGTTGGCCAGCGCGGCGATCGGGTGTTCGACCAGTTGGAAGTAGGCGTCGTGGTACTGCGCCGGCAACGCGGCCTTGACCCGCAGCGCCTCGCGCTCGAGCGCATCCCACTCGGCCACCATGGCGCCGAATTCGCCGCCGTCCAGCACCTCGCCGGCGCCTGCGCCCAGCGGGAAGCTGCCGGCATCGATCAGCTCCGGCTTGCGCCGCGCCGCGTACTGGCTGAAGCGCGTCACCAGCCCGGCGATGGCCTCGGCCTGCGCGCCGCCGAAGGTGGCGCGCGCCCATTCCGCGGGGTAGCGGACGAGCGCCTCCAGGTCCATCGCCTCGGGGTCCCAGGCGTGGCGCATGAAGAAGTCCAGCGGGTACTCCACGGGCTTGATGTCGCCGACGTTGACGATCCACAGGGCGCGCGCGCCGCGCTGCCAGGCCAGGTCCATCTGCTGCCAGGTCTTCTCCACCTGGGTGGTGTTGATCCACTTGTAGTTGCGCGGGCCGCCGACGTAGTCGAAGTGGTAGTACACGCCGTAGCCGCCCGGGCGGTCGGGGTCGCGGGTGGGCAGGCGGCGGACCTGGCCCCAGTTGTCGTCGGCGAACAGCAGGATGACGTCCTCCGGCACGTCCATGCCGTGGTCGTAGTAGTCCTGCACCTCCTTGTAGAGCGCCCACACCTGCGGGGTCTCGGCGGCCGGGCGGCCGGTGACCTGCTCGATGATCCGACGCTGGTCGGCGACGATGGTCTCCATCAGTTGGATGGCCGTGCCCTCGCTCATGGCCTCGTCGCCGTCGCCGCGCATGCCCAGGGTGACGATGCTCTCGTAAGGCCGCCCGTCGCCGCGCGACATCATCCGCTCGATGCCGCCGCGCCAGAACGTGCGCAGGTTTTCGCCGTTGGACACGTAGTCCCACTTGCCGCCGGTGACCCCGCCTTCCTTGTTGCGGTGCCACTCGTCGTGGGCGCGCATCATCGGCTCGTGGTGGGTGGTGCCCATCACCACGCCCATCTCGTCGGCCAGCACCATGTTGCGCGGGTCGTCGTCGGCGAAGGCCTTGGGCGTCCACATCGCCGGCCACAGGTAGTTGCCCTTCAGGCGCAGCAGCAGCTCGAACACGTGCGCGTACATGTCCGCGTTGATGCCGCCGAAACGCTTGCGCGCCCAGGTGCCGAAGGCCGGCTCCTCGTCGTTGATGAAGAAGCCGCGGTACTTCACCTTGGGCTGGTCGCGGCGGGCCCCGGCGGCCAGGTGCACTTCGCTGCGCCGCTGCACCGGCACGTCGGCCCACCAGTACCACGGCGAGACGCCGATCCGCTCGGACAGGTCGTACAGGCCGAAGACCGTGCCGCGGCGGTCGGAGCCGGCCACCACCAGCGCGCGCTCCACGCCGGGGAACGGGCGGTCGACCACGGCCTGGCGGTAGGCTTCCCACTGCCCGGCCAGGTCGGCCACGTCCAGCTTGCCGGCGCGCACCAGCGCGTCGATGGCCGCGCTCTGGCCGACCACGCCGGCGATCACCACCGGGCCGCGGGCCTGCGCCGGCGCCTGCAGGCGCTGCGGCGCGCGGCCGCTCACCCGCTGCAGGTCGGCGGAGAAGCCGTCGGCGGCGTGGCGCACGGCCGGGTCGGCGCCGGCCTCCACCAGCACCGCCGCCGGCCGCCCGCGTTCGACCAGGGCGAAGCCGCCCTCGGCCGGGCGTTCGCAGACGGACACCGGTTGGGTGCAGGCGTGGGCCGCGGGCGCCGTCAGCGCGCCCAGCAGCAGGGTGAAGCAGGCCAGGGCCGATCTCATCGTGTTTCGTTCCTCGGAAGATGCGCGCAGGCCCATGCGGCCTGCGTTGGTACCGCTACCAGCGGGGGACTATAGCCCAGCCGTCCGCCGCTGGCCCGCCGCGGTGCGCAATGCGGTGCGGGCGCGTGCGCGGCCTCGGCGATAATCGCGGCAGTCATCGCTGCGCCGAGCCATGTCCATCGTCCTCACGCCGTTCGCCCGCACCCGGCTGTTCCCCCGCGACCGCCGCATCACCGCCATCCAGGACTGCACCGCCGAGGAGTTCGAGCGCCGCCTCAACGACGAGCCGCCGCTGCGCGTATTGCCAGGGTATGCGCCGTTCTGCCGGCTGCACGTGCACCGCAACTGGACCTCCACGCGCTGCTCGGTGGTGGCCATCGACGAGGGCAACCGCCACCGCCTGCGCACCGCCTACGAGGCGCGCTCGCGCGAGGAACTGCCGGTGCTGGTGCGCTGGTTCGAGGGCGTGGAGCCGCCGGTGGCCCGCTATCTCGTTCCCATCCTCTACAGCCGCGAGCAGATGGCCAGGGAAGGCACGCCCATCGACGCCGACTGGGGCGTGGTCGGCTGCCTGTACACCCTGGAGCCGGAGGAGATCCCGATGGCGCCGATCACGATGATGCGCAACGCGCTGGGCGTGGAGGAGGGCGGCTCGGGCGTGCCGCTGGACCGCGAGGCCTACCGGCGCAGCGTGGCGTTCTGGGAACGGCACGCCAACTGGCGGCCATAGCGGGCGGCGGCGGCCGCGGTGTCGAATCCCGGCTCCGGCGTTCGTCTACCCGGCATCGACCCTAACGCACGCACGAGGAGGCGGCATGAAGATCACGGTGGAGACGCTGGTGAAGGCCGGGCCGGAGCAGGTCTGGAGCGCCTGGAACGACCCCGCGGACATCAAGCGCTGGAGCGCCGCCCGGGACGACTGGCACACCACGCACAGCACGGTCGACCTGCGCGAGGGCGGCCGCTTCCTGTCGCGCATGGAGGCGAAGGACGGCAGCATGGGCTTCGACTTCGAAGGCACCTACACCCGCGTGGTGCCGCGCGAGGCGATCGAGTACCGCATGAGCGACGGCCGCGAGGTGCGGGTGGAGTTCCTCGCGCGGCCGGAGGGCGTGCTGGTCCGCGAGACCTTCGACGCCGAGGCCACCCACCCGCCGGAGTTCCAGCGCCAGGGCTGGCAGGCGATCCTGGACAGCTTCGGCCGTTACGTGGAAGCCGGGGGCTGAGGCCGCCGCGGCCGGGCGCAGCGGCAGGACCTGCCGCCACGCCGCCCGCTTTCGCCGTCCCCAACGCGGAACGGGCGCCATCCGGCGCCCGTTGCCTGGCCGGCCCGTCCGCGCGGACTCAGTAGCGGTAGTGCTCGGGCTTGAACGGCCCGTCCACCGGCACGCCGAGGTAGGCGGCCTGGTCCGGCGTCAGCCGGGTCAGCTTCACGCCGATCTTTTCCAGGTGCAGGCGCGCCACTTCCTCGTCCAGCTTCTTCGGCAGGCGGTACACGGTCTTCTCGTACGCGTCCTTGTTGGCCCACAGGTCGATCTGGGCCAGGGTCTGGTTCGAGAACGAATTCGACATCACGAAGCTCGGGTGGCCGGTGGCGCAGCCCAGGTTCACCAGACGGCCTTCGGCCAGCAGGAAGATGCTGTTGCCGCCCGGGAAGGTGTACTTGTCCACCTGCGGCTTGATGTTCAGCCGGGTGGCGCCCGAGGCGTTGAGCCGGTCGACCTGGATCTCGTTGTCGAAGTGGCCGATGTTGCAGACGATGGCCTGGTCCTTCATCGCCCGCATGTGCTCGAGGGTGATGATGTCCTTGTTGCCCGTGGTGGTGACGTAGATGTCGGCCGTGCCCAGGGTGTCCTCGACGGTCTTGACCTCGAAGCCTTCCATCGCCGCCTGCAGCGCGCAGATCGGGTCGATCTCGGTGACGATCACGCGGCAGCCGTAGGCGCGCAGCGAATGCGCCGAGCCCTTGCCCACGTCGCCGTAGCCGCAGACCACGGCGACCTTGCCGGCCAGCATCACGTCCATCGCGCGCTTCAGGCCGTCGGCCAGCGATTCGCGGCAGCCGTACAGGTTGTCGAACTTGGACTTGGTGACCGAGTCGTTGACGTTGATCGCCGGGACCAGCAGCTTGCCGGCTTCGGCCAGCTGGTACAGGCGGTGCACGCCGGTGGTGGTTTCCTCGGACACGCCCTTCCAGTCCTGCACCACGCGGGTCCAGTAGCCGGGGCGCTCCTTGGCCACGCGCTTGAGCAGGTTCTTGATGACCTGCTCCTCGTGGCTGCCGGAGGGGCTGTTCACCCAGTCCTCGTCGCCCTGTTCCAGCTCGTAGCCCTTGTGGATCAGCAGGGTCACGTCGCCGCCGTCGTCCACGACCAGCTGCGGCCCGAGGAAGCCGCCCTGGCCGTCGGGGAAGCTGAGCGCGGCCAGGGTGCAGTCCCAGTATTCCTCCAGGGTCTCGCCCTTCCACGCGAACACCGGGGTGCCGGTGGCGGCGATGGCCGCGGCGGCGTGGTCCTGGGTCGAGAAGATGTTGCACGAGGCCCAGCGCACGTCGGCGCCGAGGTCCTTGAGCGTCTCGATCAGCACCGCGGTCTGGATGGTCATGTGCAGCGAGCCGGTCACGCGCACGCCCTGCAGCGGCTGCGCGGCGGCGTACTTGCGCCGGATGGACATCAGGCCGGGCATCTCGTGCTCGGCGATGTCGATCTCCTTGCGGCCCCAGTCGGCCAGGGAGATGTCGGCGACCTTGTAGTCGCCCTCGGTGGAGAAGGTCCTGGGAAGTGCGTTCATGGTGGCTCCGGTGCAGGGCGAGGGTGGCTCGCGATGGCCGGGCGCCGTTGTCGCAGGGAAACCGCGCCGAGCCTGGCCGTCCGCGGCGTCGGGCAGGCGCGGGTCGGTCGCAACGCCCCTCGGCGGGGCGCACAGTATATCGCCGCGCCCGCCGGGCCAGGTGAACCGCGTCGCGCGGCGCCGGCTCCGCCGGGTGCGGGGCCGCGCCGCGGAAGGCCGTCTCCGCCCCGTCCGCTATGCATTCGATACCGCTGAAACTTTTGCGGCGCCGCACCATTGGCGGCTAAGCTCGCGCGTTGCACTGCCTGCACCTCCTGGAACCGCGCCGTCCGATGAACGCACCCCGCAACCTCGAGTTCGCACCCCCGGATCTCCCGCTGCGCGAGGACGTGCGCCGCCTCGGCGCGCTCGTGGGCGAGATGCTTGCCGAGCAGGTCTCGCCGGCGTTCCTCGAGGAAGTGGAGCGGGTGCGCACCACCGCGATCGCGCGGCGCCAGAACGGCGGGGAAATGAACTCGCTCTCGGCGCTGCTGGACGGGCTCGAGCCGTCCCACGCCGAGGCCCTGGTACGCGCGTTCAGCACCTATTTCCAGGTGGTCAACATCGCCGAGCGCGTGCACCGCATCCGCCGCCGCCGCGATTACCAGCGCGCCGGCACCGGCGTGCCGCAGCCGGAGAGCCTGCACGACGCGCTGCGCCGGCTGAAGGAGCGCGGCGTGTCGCCCTCGGAGCTGGGCGAGTGGCTGGAGCGCATCGACATCGAGCCGGTGTTCACCGCGCACCCGACCGAGGCGGTGCGGCGGGCGCTGCTGGAGAAGGAGCAGATCATGGTCGCCGCGCTGGTGGACGGCCTGGACGGGCAGCGCACGCCCGGCGAGCAGGCCGCCGACACCGCGCGCTTCCGCATGGCGCTGACCTCGGCCTGGCAGACCGCCGATTCCTCGCCGGTCCGCCCGGGCGTGGAGGACGAGCGCGAGCACGTGGGCTTCTACCTGACCGAGGTGCTGTACCGGGTGATGCCGGTGTTCTACGAGACGCTGGAGCAGGCCCTGGGCGAGACCTTCGGCATCGCCATCGAGCTGCCGCGCCTGCTGCGCTTCGGCACCTGGGTGGGCGGCGACATGGACGGCAACCCCAACGTCGACGCCAACACCATCCGCAGCACGCTGGACGCCCAGCGCCGCGCCATCCTCGGCCGCTACCTCCGGGAGCTGCAGCAGCTGGCCCGGTTGCTGACCCAGTCCACCAGCGTGGTCGCGGTCGATGCGCAGGTGCTGGAGCAGGTGGAGCGCTACCGCGCGCTGCTGCCCGAGGCCGCCGCGGCCGCGCGCCCGCGCCACGCCGACATGCCGTACCGGCTGCTGATCGACCTGATGCGCGCGCGGCTGCAGGCCACCCTCGACGACCGGCCCGAAGGCTACGCCTCGCCCGAGGAGTTCGCCGGCGACGTGGACCTGATCCGTACCAGCCTGGAGCGCAACCGCGGCGTGCACGCCGGCTGGTTCTCCGTGCGCCGCCTGGTGTGGCGGCTGCGCAGCTTCGGTTTCCACCTGGCGCGGCTGGACGTGCGCCAGGAATCGAGCGTGCACGCGCGCGCCATCGGCGCGGCGCTGGACGACGCGCAGTGGGAATCGCGCCCGGCACCCGAGCAGGCCGGGCTGCTGGGCCCGTACGCCAGCGGGCGCGAGCGCCTGCCGCGGGTGGAGGAGCCCGGCAACCAGCGCCTGGACGCGGTGTTCGCCGCGCTGGGCGACGCCCGCGGCCGCCACGGCGCCGAGGCGCTGGGCGCCTACATCATCAGCATGGCGCGCAGCCGCGCCGACGTGCTGGCGGTGCTCGCCCTGGCCCGCCGCGGCGGACTGGTGGACGCCGAGGGCCGCGTGCCGCTGGACATCGCCCCGCTGTTCGAGACGGTGGACGACCTGCACCACGGCCCGGACACCCTGCGCGACCTGCTGGCCGACCCGGTGTACCGCGAGCACCTGGCCGCGCGCGGCAACATGCAGATGGTGATGCTCGGCTACTCGGACAGCGGCAAGGACGGTGGCATCGCCGCCTCGCGCTGGGGTTTGCAGCGCGCCCAGGTCGAGCTTATGCAGGTGGCCGAGGAGCACGGCATCCGCCTGACCTTCTTCCACGGCCGCGGCGGCTCGATCAGCCGCGGCGGCAGCAAGACCACCCGCGCGGTGGAGGCCTCGCCGCGCGGCAGCGTGGGCGGCCGCCTGCGGGTGACCGAGCAGGGCGAGGCGATCCACCGCAAGTACGGCATCCGCGCGCTGGCGCTGCGCTCGCTGGAGCAGGCCACCGGCGCGGTACTGGTCTCCAGCATCCGCCCGCGCCCGCCGGAGCCGCGCGAGGCGCTGTGGCGCGAGGTCATGGACACGGTGGCCGCGGCCAGCAGCCGCGCCTACCGCGGCTTCGTCGGCGCCCCCCGCTTCATGGACTACTTCCGCAGCGCCACGCCCATCGACGTCATCGAGCGCATGACTTTGGGCTCGCGCCCGTCGCGCCGCCTGGGCCAGGATGCGGCGCTGTCCAACCTGCGCGCCATCCCCTGGGTGTTCGCGTGGAGCCAGGCGCGGGCGGTGATCCCCGGCTGGTTCGGCGTGGGCAGCGGCCTGCAGGCCGCGGTGGACGAGCACGGCGAGGAGGTGCTGCGCGAGATGGGCCGCGAGTGGCCCTTCTTCAAGACCTTCCTCGACGACATCGCCATGGTGCTGGCCAAGGGCGACATGGGCATCGCCGGCATGTTCTCGCGCCTGGCCGGGGACGGGCTGCACGCGGAGTTCTTCCCGCGCATCGAGCGCGAGCATGCGCTCACCCGCGACTGGGTGCTCCGGCTCAACGGCACCCAGTGGCTGCTGCAGCACGACCAGCGCCTGGCGCTGTCCATCCGCCTGCGCAATCCCTACGTGGACCCGATCAGCGTGCTGCAGGTGGACCTGCTCAAGCGCTGGCGTGCCAGCGGCCGCGAGGACGAAGCGCTGCTGCGGGCGCTGGTGGCCGCGGTCAACGGCGTCTCCCAGGGCGTGCAGAACACCGGCTGAGCAGGCCCTGCACGCCGCCTCCACGTCGCTGAAAACCCGCCGAACGCTGCCGCGCCGGCGCGCTTGAAGGCGCGCGCGCCCGTCCCATATGGCGGGTCTGCGGCGGCACGGCGCGCATGGCGGCCGCGGCCCATGGGCCGCAGCCACCGCCCGCGTCCTGCACGCGGCCTTGAACACGCCTGGGCCATGCTCGCCTTGCGCCCATCCCGTTCGCCGTGCCGCCCGGACGCCAGGTCCGGGCGGTCGCCGTGGGCCGCCGCGCACACAAAAACCGGAGGAGATGCACATGAACGTCAGGCCCCTGATTCCCCGCAACCGCGAGCGCGGGCTGGCCGCCCGCGACGAACGCGATCCCTTCGTGTCCCTGCAGCGGCAGATGGACCGGCTGTTCGACGGCGTGATGCGCCAGTTCGACCGCCCGCTGGTCTCGCGCCTGGGCCTGGACCGCGATCTGGACTGGCCCAGCGTCGAGCTCACCGACGCCGACGACGCGCTGGTGCTCAGCGCCGAGCTGCCGGGCATGACCGAGGACCAGATCGAGGTGCTCCACGACGGCGACGCGCTGCTGCTGCGTGGCGAGCGCCGCGACGTGCGCCAGGACGCTGCCCGCCGCTACACCGAGCGCTACTACGGCCGCTTCGAGCGCCGCATCCCGCTGGACGTGGAGATCGACTGGGAGCAGGTGCGCGCCGAGTTCCGCGACGGGCTGCTCACCGTGACACTGCCGCGCAGCGCGCGCGCCCGCGCCGGCCGGCGCATCCCGATCAACCGGGCGCCGGCTCCCGCGCAGGGCCAGGAGCAGGCCCAGGCCGGCTGAGGCGCCCAGCGAGCGGACCCCGATGCGCATCGCCCACATCGCTCCCCTGTACGAATCGGTGCCGCCGCGGCTGTATGGCGGCACCGAGCGCATCGTCGCCTTCCTGGCCGATGCGCAGGTCGAACTCGGGCACGACGTGACCGTGTTCGCCAGCGGCGAGAGCCGCACCCGCGCGCGCGTGGTGCCCTGCCGCGAGCAGGCCCTGCGCCTGGACCCGGACCCGCTGAAGTCCGACGTCGCCTCGCACCTGGCCATGCTGCACGAGGTGCGCCGCCGGGCCGGCGAGTTCGACCTGCTGCACTTCCACGTCGACCTGCTGCACTTCCCGCTGTTCGAGGACGTGGCCGCGCGCACCGTCACCACGCTGCACGGGCGGCTGGACCTGGCCGGCCTGCCGGAGGTCTACCGCCGCTGGCCGCGCTATCCGCTGGTGTCCATCTCCGACCAGCAGCGCCATCCGCTGCGCTTCGCCAACTGGATCGGCACGGTGCACCACGGCCTGCCCGCGGGCCTGCTGGTGCCGCCGGATGCCCCGCGTGGCGACTACCTGGCCTTCCTCGGACGCATGTCGCCGGAGAAGCGCCCGGACCGCGCCATCGCCATCGCCCGCCGCGCGGGCATGCCGCTGCGGGTGGCGGCCAAGGTCGACGCCGCCGACGCGGCCTACTACCGCGGACGCATCGAGCCGATGATGGCCGGCGGCGGCGTGGAGTTCGTCGGCGAGATCGACGACGCGCGCAAGCGCGGCTTCCTGGGACATGCGGCCGCGTTGCTGTTCCCGATCGACTGGCCCGAGCCGTTCGGGCTGGTGATGATCGAGGCGATGGCCTGCGGCACGCCGGTGATCGCCTGGGACCGTGGCTCGGTGCGCGAGGTGGTCGAGGACGGCGTCACCGGCTTCATCGTCGGCTCCGAGGACGAGGCGGTGGCGGCGGTGTCGCGCCTGCGCGAGCTGGACCGCGGCGAGATCCGCCGCGCCTTCGAGCGGCGCTTCTCGGCCACGGCCATGGCGCGCGGCTACCTGGAACTGTACCGCGGGCTGGCGGCGCCGGCGGCCACGACGGTGGCCGCCACGGAGGCCGCGCTGGCCCGCAGCGCCTGACCGCACGCGCATGCTGACCACGACCCCGGCCACACGCCAGGTCAGCTATTCGCTCAAGGACGGCGACAGCTTCCTGGTCTGCGACGCCCTCGGCGACATCCACGGCGAGGGCGAGGCCGACGGCCTGTTCCAGGACGGCACCCGGGTGCTCTCCCGCCTGCGCCTGCGCCTGGACGGGACCGACCCGGCCCTGCTCAGCGCCGCCATCGCCCAGGACAAGGTGGTGTTCTGCGCGCACCTGACCAACCGCCCGCTGCCGCCCATCGGCGGCAACCCGGCCGCGCAGGGCGTGATCCACATCGAGCGCTCGCGCTTCCTGTGGAATGGCCGTCTGTACGAGCGCATCGCCTGCGTGAACTACGCCGAGTCCGCGGTGTTCGTGCCGTTGCAGATCGAGTTCGGCGCCGACTTCCGCGACATGTTCGAGGTGCGCGGCATGGAACGGCCGCGGCGCGGGAGCTACCCGCAGGCCGAGACGGGGCGGGACACGGTGGTGCTGCGCTACGAGGGCCTGGACGGGGTGGCGCGGCGCACGGCGATCGCCTTCTCCGACCCGCCCGCGGCGCTGCTGGCCGACGCCGCGCGCTTCGAGCGCTGGCTGCCGCCGCGCGAGGCCTTCGAGCTGTACCTGGAAGTGGGCCCCGAGCCGGCGCGGCCGGACGCGGAGCGCCACCGGCTGGCCGCGGTGCAGGCGCGTCGCGCCATGCGCGCGCGGCGGCGTTCCGGCGCGCGCCTGCGCGGCGGCGGGCTGCTGTTCGACGCCTGGGTGGAGCGCTCGCGCACGGACATCGCGCTGCTGGCCAGCGACCTGCCGTCGGGCCGCTATCCGTACGCGGGCATTCCCTGGTTCTCCACGCCGTTCGGCCGCGACGCGATCATCACCGCGTTGCAGACGCTGTGGCTGGACCCGGGCCTGGCACGCGGCGTGCTGGGCTACCTGGCCGAGCGCCAGGCGGTGGAGACCTCCACCTTCCGCGACTCGGCGCCGGGCAAGATCATGCACGAGACCCGCAAGGGCGAGATGGCGGCCCTGGGCGAGGTGCCGTTCGGCCTCTACTACGGAGGCGTGGACACCACGCCGCTGTTCGTGGCCCTGGCCGGCCGCTACTACCGCCGCAGCGGCGACCGCGCTTTCCTCGACCGGCTGTGGCCGGCGCTGCGGCGCGCGACGGAGTGGATCGAGCGCTGCTGCGACGCCGACCCCGACGGCCTGCTGGCCTACGCCCGCGGCGAGGCGGGCGGCTTGTCGAACCAGGGCTGGAAGGACAGCGACGACACGGTGTTCCACCAGGACGGCAGCATGCCCACCGGGCCGATCGCACTGGTGGAAGTGCAGGGCTACGCCTTCGAGGCGCTGCAGGCGATGGCCGCGCTGGCCGAGGCGCGCGGCGAGCCGTCCGCCGCCCGCGCCTGGCGCGCGCGGGCCGGTCGCCTGCGCGCCACGGTCGAGGCGCGCTTCTGGGACGAGGCGCTGGACTTCTACGCGCTGGCCCGCGACGGCGAAGGCCGCATGTGCCGGGTGTGCGCCTCCAATCCCGGCCACCTGCTGTACGTGGGCCTGCCGGAGCCGCAGCGCGCCCAGCGCGTCATAGCGCAGCTGAGTTCCTCGCGCTTCGACAACGGCTGGGGCGTGCGCACCCTGGCCTCCGACCAGCCGCGCTACAACCCGATGTCCTACCACAACGGATCGGTGTGGCCCCACGACGTGGCCCTGTGCGCGGCGGGCATGGCGCGCTACGGCGCGCGGCGCCAGGCCATGCGCCTGCTCGGCGAGGTGTTCGAGGCGGCCACGCATTTCGGCATGCGCCTGCCGGAGCTGTTCTGCGGCTTCCCGCGCACCACCGGCGAGCCGCCCATCGCCTACCCGGTGGCCTGCCTGCCGCAGGCCTGGTCGGCCGGCTCGGTGTTCATGCTGCTGCAGGCCTGCCTGGGCCTGGAGATCGACGCCGGCCGCGGCGAGGTCACCATCGACCATCCGCAACTGCCCTGGGGCGTGGACCGGCTGCGGGTGGAGTGGCTGGACGTGGGCGGGGCGCGCGTGGACCTGATGTTCGAGCGCGTGGGCGACCGCGTGCTCGCCGCGCGCGCCGGCGGCCCGGGCGACGTGCGGGTGACGGTGCGGCTGTAGCCGCGCGTCGCCGCGGCCGGCACGGCAGGCAGTCGCCCGCGCGGCCCGGAAAGCGACGGGCCGCGTCGCCGCGGCCCGTCTTCCTTCTCCGCGATCGCCGCCGCGGCGGCGGCCACGCCTTACAGCCTGGCAGCGGCGCGCAGCGCCTCGGCCTTGTCGGTCTTCTCCCAGGAGAAGGCGGTGGCCTTCTGCTTCTTGCCGGCGCCGTCCACGTAGGTGATCTCGCGGGGCTTGCGGCCGAAGTGGCCGTAACTGGCGGTCGGCTGGTAGATCGGGTGCTCCAGGTCCAGCATCCGGGTGATGCCGTACGGGCGCAGGTCGAAGTGCTTGCGGATCAGCTTCTCGATCACCTCGTCGCCGACCTTGCCGGTGCCGAAGGTGGTGACCGAGATCGAGGTCGGCTCGGCCACGCCGATGGCATAGGACACCTGCACTTCGCACTTGTCCGCCAGGCCGGCGGCGACCACGTTCTTGGCCACGTAGCGCGCGGCGTAGGCGGCCGAACGGTCGACCTTCGACGGGTCCTTGCCGGAGAACGCGCCGCCGCCGTGGCGGGCCATGCCGCCGTAGCTGTCGACGATGATCTTGCGGCCGGTCAGGCCGCAGTCGCCCACCGGGCCGCCGATGACGAACTTGCCGGTCGGGTTGATGTGCACCTTGTTCTTCGGCAGCGATTCCAGCCACTTCTTCGGCAGCACCGGCACCAGGATCTCGGCACGCACGGCCTCGATCAGGTCCTTCTGCTTGATGTCCGGATCGTGCTGGGTCGACAGCACCACCGCGTCCAGGCCGATGATCTTGTTGCCGTCGTAGCGCAGGGTGACCTGGCTCTTGGCGTCCGGGCGCAGCCACTTCAGCTTGCCGTTCTTGCGCACCTTGGCCTGCTGCTCGACCAAGCGGTGGCTGTAGTACAGCGGGGCCGGCATGTATTCCGGCGCCTCGTTGCAGGCGTAGCCGAACATCAGGCCCTGGTCGCCCGCGCCCTGTTCCTCCGGCTTCTTGCGGTCCACGCCCTGGTTGATGTCGGGCGACTGCTTGCCGAGCATGTTGATGATGGCGCAGGTGTGGCCGTCGAAGCCCACCTCGCTGTTGTCGTAGCCGATCTTGTTGATCACGTCGCGGGCCAGCGCCTCGATGTCCACCCACGCGCTGGTGGTGACCTCGCCGGCGACGATGGCCGCGCCGGTCTTCACCAGCGTCTCGCAGGCCACGCGCGCGCGCTTGTCCTGCGCCAGGATGGCGTCCAGCACGGCGTCGGAGATCTGGTCGGCGATCTTGTCCGGATGGCCCTCGGACACCGACTCGGAAGTGAAGAGATAGCTGGACATCGGGCTATATCCCTGTATTCGGATGAAAAGATGGGCGCGCATGATACACGGGCGCGATCCGGGGTGCATTGTGCCCGCGCGGGGGTTGCCGCGGGTTAAGCGTCATCGTCCGGTAGCCCGGCTGCAACCCGGCTGTCGCCGCCCGCCGACAGTCTGCGCGCAGACCGCCGCCGACCGCGCCGATGCCCGCCCTCGAAGAACGACTCCAGGCCCGCTACCCGCAGTGGTTCCGGGGCCGCCGCGCCCGCCTGGTGCGCCCGCTGCTGCGCGGGCTGTCGCGGCTCTCGCGCCTGGACGAGGTGGAAGCATTCCTGGCGGCCAACCGCGGCCTGCGCGATTTCGCCTTCGTGCAGGCGGCGCTGGACCACCTGCAGGTGCGCTACGTGGCCGAGCCGGCCGGCGCAGGCGCCATCCCCGCCAGCGGCCGCCTGCTGGTCGTGGCCAACCACCCCTCCGGCGCGCTGGACGCGCTGGCGCTGCTGGACCACGTGGGCAGCGTGCGCCGCGACCTGCGCATCGTCGCCAACGACCTGCTGTCGGTGCTGGAGGGGCTGGAGGGGCTGCTGCTGCCGGTGCGCATCCTGGGCGGGCGCCCGGGGGCGGACAGCCTGCGCGCGGTGGAGGCGGCGCTGCGCCGCGAGGAGTGCGTGATCGTGTTCCCGGCCGGCGAGGTGTCGCGCCTGGGTTGGCGCGGCATCGCCGACGGGCGCTGGCGCCGCGGCTTCGTGCGCTTCGCCCGCGGCACCGGCACCCCGGTGCTGCCAGTGCGCATCCAGGCGCGCAATTCGGCCCTGTTCTACGGCGCCGCGGCGCTGTTCCCGCCGGCCGGCACCGCACTGCTGGCGCGGGAGATGTTTGCCCGCCGCGCGCGGCGCATCGTGCTGCGCATCGGCCAGCCGCGACAGCTGCCGGACGGCCTGCCGGACGAGGCGGTGCTGCGCGGCCTGCGCCGCGAGCTGTACGCCCTGGGCCGGCGTGCCGCCTGCGAACCGGCCGCGCCGCCGCAGGAAGCGCTGATCGACGCGGTCGAGCCCGCGGCGGTGGAGCGGGAGGTGGAGCGCCTGGAGCTGCTGGGCAGCACCACCGACGGCCGCCAGATCCGCGCCGGTCGCCTGCGCGCCGGCTCGCCGCTGCTGCGCGAGCTGGGCCGCCTGCGCGAGCGGACCTTCCGCGCGGTGGGCGAGGGCACCGGCCGCCGCCTGGACCTGGACGACTTCGACACCTGGTACGAGCACATCGTGCTCTGGGACGCCGGTGCGCGGAAGGTGGCCGGTGCCTACCGCGTGGCCCGTGGCGCGCAGGTGCTGGCCGAGCGCGGCCTGGCCGGGCTCTACACCGCCGGCCTGTTCCGCTACGGCGAGGCCATGCTGCCGCGCATCGCCGCCGGGCTGGAACTGGGCCGCAGCTTCGTCGCGCCGGAGTACTGGGGCAGCCGCAGCATCGACTACCTGTGGCAGGGCATCGGCGCCTACCTGCGCCGCCACCCGCAGGTGCGCTGGCTGTTCGGCGCGGTGTCCATCAGCGCCGCGCTGCCGGTGGAGGCGCGCGAGCAGATCGTGGCCTACTACTCGCGCTACTACGGCGACGCCTGCGGCGACGCGGCCTCCTCGCGCCCGTTCGCCTACCGTGCCGCGCCGCCCGGCTTCGGCGACCTGGACGCGGACACCGCCTTCGGGGTGCTGCGCGCCAACCTCGAGGCGCTCGGCGCGACCGTGCCCATGCTCTACAAGCAGTACACCGAGCTGTGCGAGCCGGGAGGCGCCCGCTTCCTGGCCTTCGGCGTGGACCCGGGCTTCAGCGACGCGGTCGACGGGCTGATCGAGGTCGACCTGCAGCGCATCCGGCCGAAGAAGCGCCAGCGCTACCTGGGCCAGGCAACGGAGGAGGCAGTGGCATGAACCCATCCACCCCGACGGCGCGGCACCGCGCCGTTTTCATATCCGACGCGCACCTGGGCTCGCGGCACTGCCACGCCGCCGAGCTGGCGGACTTCCTCGGCCGGCTGCAGTGCCGGCAGCTGTACCTGGTGGGGGACATCGTGGACTTCTGGTGGCTGGCGCAGCGGCGCGCGGCCTGGGGGCCGGCGCACAGCCGGGTGGTCGAGGCCCTGCACGCGCTCTCCCGCGCCGGCACGGAGTTGATCTACGTGCCCGGCAACCACGATCGCCCGGTCCGCCGCTTCTGCGGCCTGGCCATGCCGGGGATGCAGCTGCGGCGGCGCGCCATCCACACCACCGCCGACGGCCGGCGCCTGCTGGTGACGCACGGCGACGACTACGACAACGTCACCCATTTCGGCGGACTGCAGGAGAAGCTGGGCGACTGGCTGTACTACCGCATCCTCTACGCCAACCGGATGACCAACCGGCTGCGGCGGCGGCTGGGTTTGCGCTACTGGTCGCTGGCCGAGTTCCTGAAGCGCCAGAGCGAGGCGGCCGAGCGCTACATCGCGCGGTTCGTCCAGGCCGGGCTGGACGATGCGCGCCGCCGCGGGCTGGACGGCATCGTCTGCGGGCACATCCACCGCGCCGGGCTGTTCGAGCGCGACGGCCTGGTCTATGCCAACGACGGCGACTGGGTCGAGAGCCTCACCGCGCTGGCCGAGGGCCCCGACGGAAGCCTGCGCCTGCTCTCGCACCAGGGCGAGGTGCTGGCCGAGGTCCCGTCACGGCTGCGGCTGGTCGACCCCGCTCCCGCGCCGGTGCCGCGCGCGGCCTGACGCGACTCCCGCCGCGCGGAATGCAGCCCACGTCGCGGGAACTGGCTCGATGCGAGAAGGCGGCAGGGCCCGCCCCCGCGTGTCGCCCGCAAGACGGGCTCCTACGGTGGGATCACGCCTTCGCGCACTGTCGCCGCCCCGCCACAGGTTGCAGGAGCCGGCCTTGCCGGCGACCCCCGGGCGATGGAAACCAGGCAGCAGGCACGGGCGTGGCGTGTCGCCCGCAAGACGGCCTCGCCGACGCGCCTGCGGCTGCCCTGGCTGCTAGCATCGCCGCATGGATTCGCTGACCCAGATCGTCCTCGGCGGCGCCGTGGCCGCCGCCATCGCCCCTGCCCACCACCGCCGCGCCGCCCTGCTGGCCGGTGCCGCCCTTGGCACCCTGCCGGACCTGGACTCGCTGCCCATCATGCTGTTCAGCGACGACCCGGTCGTGCTGATGACGGTGCACCGCAGCTTCAGCCATTCGCTGTTCGTCCTGCCGCTGTTCGGCTGGCTGGTGTGGTGGCTGTACCGGCGCTTCGGCAACGGCCGCGTCGCCGAGTCCCCGCGGCGATGGTTCTGGGCCATCCAGCTGGCCCTGGTCACCCACCCGCTGCTGGACGCCTTCACCGTCTACGGCACCCAGCTGTGGTGGCCGCTGCCGGTGCAGCCGGCCATGTGGTCCAGCGTCTTCATCATCGACCCCGCCTACACGCTCTGGCTGCTGCTGGCCTGCCTCGTGGCCTGGTTCGCGCGCGCCCGTCCGCTGGCGCAGCGCGCGCTGGTGGCCGGCCTGGCGCTCAGCAGCGCCTACCTGGGCTGGTCCCTGCTGGCCAAGGGCATGGTCGACCGCGAGGCCCAGCGCAGTCTCGCCGCCATGGGGCTGGGCGACGCGCCGCGCTTCTCGGTGCCGATGCCGTTCAACACCCTGTTGTGGCGCGTGGTGGCGATGACCCCGTCCGGCTTCGTCGAGGGCGAACGCTCGCTGGTCGCCGACCGCGGTCCCATCGCGTTCCGCGGCTATCCCTCCAACACGCAGGCGCTGGCCGAGGCGCGCGACATCCCGGCGGTGCGGCGCCTGGCATGGTTCAACCACGGCTTCATGAAGGCGCGCGAGCGCGACGGCCGCCTGGAGCTGTCGGACCTGCGCATGGGCGCCGAACCGGACTATACCTTCGTGTTCCAGGTGGCCGAGCGCGACGGCCCCGGCTGGCGGGCGATCCCGCCGCAGCAGGTGCGCTACCCGGTGCAGGCCCGGCGCCGGCTGCACGCCATGTGGCAGCGCATCTGGGAGGCGCCTGCCCCGGACGCCGCGGCCGCGGCGGCGGCCGGCACCGGGCGCTAGCGCCGCCGCGCGTTCAGTACACCACCGCCCGCGCCTGCACGAAGGCGTAGAAGAACACCGCGTCCGGGTTGTTCTGCACGTCGCTCATCTCGCGGCGCATGCCCTCGACCACGTCCCGGGTGACGCGACCGGCCTCCAGCAGCTGGTCGGCCGCCGACAGCAGCAGCTCCTCCCAGAAGGCGATCATGGTCTTGCGCCGCGCCGGCTCGCGGTTGTCGAAGTGGAAGGTCTTGATCTCGGTGCTCACGTCGCGGAAGCCACCGGCCAGCAGCAGGTTGCCGAGCTTGGCGCCCACGAACGGGTCGCCGCCGCTGTCGTACTGGAAGTCGTTGAACGCCATCCAGTAGCGCCAGACGTTGGGCGAGTACGGGTCGAGGAAGAAGGTCGCGTTGAGCACCTCGGTCACGTACACCGGCGAGCCCGGCGCCAGCACCCGCCGCACCTCGTTGAGCACGCGCGCCGGCGAGGGCACGTGCTCGAGCACCCAGCACAGGAAGGCGGCGTCGAAGCTGCGCGGCGCGAAGGGCAGGTCGGTGGCATCGGCGCGGTGCAGTTCGTAGCGGCCCTCCAGCCACGGCATGCGGCCCAGCCGCCCGCACGCGGCGTCCAGCTGCGCCGGGCTCAGGTCCACGCAGGTGGCGTGCAGTTCCGGGAAGCGGCGCAGCAGGATCTCGGTCTGCGCGCCCACGCCGCTGCCCACCTCCAGCAGGCGGCGCGCCCCGGCGTAGTCGATGTTGCGGAAGATGGTCGATTCGGCCAGCTGCGCCTGGCGCACCAGCCGCGCCTGCTCGGTCGGCGAGAAGCCGTGCAGGTAGGGGAAGTCGGATGTCCTGGCCGGATCGCTCATGGCCGTTTCCGTCTGCGGGAGGGGCCGATTCTAGAAGAGGCCCTCCGGCGGCAGCGTGACGCCGCCGCGATCAGGCCGCGGCGGGCAGGGCGGGCGCCACGCCGGCGGCCAGCGCATCGAAGTAGTCCGCGGTCAGCCGCAGCTGGGCCTCGGCGGTTTCGGCGCGGTTGACCACGGCGCGGAAGGCGGCGTTCTCCGGCCGGTCCTTCGCGTACCAGCCCAGGTGCTTGCGCGCGATGCGCACGCCTTGTTCCTCGCCGTAGAAGGCGTGCAGCGCCCGCAGGTGGCCCAGCAGCAGCTCGCGCACCTCGGCCAGCGACGGCGGCGCCAGTTCCTCGCCGGTGGCCAGGTAATGCGCGATCTCGCGGAAGATCCACGGCCGGCCCTGCGCGGCGCGGCCGACCATCACCGCGTCGGCGCCGGTCAGGGCCAGCACTTCGGCGGCCTTGCGCGGGGAGTCGATGTCGCCGTTGGCGATCACCGGGATGCGCACCTCGGACTTGATCCGGGCGATGGTCGCGTACTCGGCCTGGCCGGTGTAGTGCTGGTCGCGGGTGCGGCCGTGCACGGCCAGGGCGCGGATGCCGGCCGCCTCGGCGATGCGCGCGATGGCCGGGGCGTTGCGGTGGGCGGCATCCCAGCCGGTGCGGATCTTCAGCGTCACCGGCACCTCCACCGCCGCCACCACCCCCTCGAGGATGCGCCCGACCAGGGCCTCGTCGCGCATCAGCGCCGAGCCGGCCCAGGCGTTGCACACCTTCTTGGCCGGGCAGCCCATGTTGATGTCGATGATCTGCGCGCCGTGGGCGACATTGTGCCGCGCCGCCTCGGCCAGTTGCGCCGGCTCGGTGCCGGCGATCTGCACGCTGACCGGGTCCGGCTCGCCGGCGTGGTCCATGCGGTGGACCGACTTGCGCGTGTTCCAGAAGCGCGGGTCGCTGGTGGTCATCTCCGAGACCGCCAGCCCGGCGCCCAGGCGCTTGCACAGCAGCCGGAACGGCTTGTCGGTGACCCCGGCCATCGGCGCCAGGACCACGCGCGGTTCGACGGCATGGGTACCGATGCGCATGGCCGCTCCGCTCAGGCCCCGAAGCGGGCCGCCACCTCGTCGTGGCGCGGCATCGCCGACGCCGCGCCGGGGCGCTCGGTGGACAGCGCGGCGAAGCGGTTGGCGTAGCGCACGTGCGTGGCGAACGGCAGCTCCGGCGCGCGCGCCAGCGAGGCGGCCAGGGCGCCGTTGAAGGCGTCGCCGGCGCCGGTGGTGTCGCTGGCCGCCACGCTTTCGGCACCGGCGCGGTAATAGGCCTGGGCGTCGCCGCGCAGGTGCTCGTCGGGGTGCGAGACGAACGCGCCCACCGCGCCCAGCGTCACCACCACGGTGCCGTGCGGCAGCAGCTTGCGGCAGAGGCCGTGCAGGCTGGCGCCGTCCAGCGCCGCCACGGCCTCGGGTTCCACGCGCTCGCCGACGTGCCGCGCCAGCAGCGCGGCGAACTCGGTCTCGTTCGGGCTCAGCAGGTCGGCCAGGCGCAGCAGGCCCATGCTGGTGGGCGCGTTGGCGGGGGCCGGGTTGAGCAGGGCGGTCACGCCCCCCTCGCGGGCTGCGGCCAGCGCCGCCTCCACCGCCTCGGCCGGGGACTCCAGCTGGGCCAGCAGCACCCGCGCCTGGCGCAGCAGCGCCGGGTCGGCGGCGACGTGGGCCGGGCTCAGCGTGCCGTTGGCCCCGGCGCCGATGACGATCGTGTTGCGTCCGCGCGCGTCGACGTAGATGCCCGCGGTGCCGGTGGGCTGGTCGCTGGCCTCGGCGCGCAGATCGATGCCGTCGGCGGCCGCCAGGCCGCGCGCCAGCGCGCCGCCGGCGTCGTCGCCCAGCGCGCAGACGAAGGCGGTGCGCGCGCCCGCGCGGGCGGCGGCCACCGCCTGGTTGAAGCCCTTGCCGCCGGGGCCGGTGGCGTACAGCCCGGCGATGGTCGCGCCCACGGCCGGCAGCTCGGCGCAGCGCCAGACGTGGTCGACGTTGAAGGAACCGACGACGATGACGGAATTCATGCGGTGACACTCACGAACGGGAAACGGGAAATGGCGGGCCGCGCGGCCCGCCTCGACGCGGCCGATGGCGCCGGGCCTCAGCCGAAGCGGGACAGCACCCCGGCGATGGTCGCGGTCATCAGCGTGGCGATGCTGCCGCCGAGCACCGCGCGCAGGCCGAAGCGCGCCAGGTCTTGGCGGCGCTCCGGCGCCAGCCCGCCGATGCCGCCGATCTGGATGGCGATCGAGCTGAAGTTGGCGAAGCCGCACAGCGCGTAGGTGGCGATCAGGCGCCCCTGCTCGCTGAGCGTCACGCCCTCGACGCGGCCGTTGACGATGTCGGCCAGCTGCAGGTAGGCCACGAACTCGTTGATCACCACCTTCTGCCCGATCAGCGAGCCGACCGTGGTGGCGTCCTGCCAGGGCACGCCGATCACCCAGGCGATGGGCGCCAGCAGGTAGCCGAACAGGGTGGACAGGTCGGTCGGCCGGCCGAGCGCGGCCTGCAGGCCGGTCGCCTCGCCGATCCAGGTCAGCGGCCAGTTGATCAGCGCGATCAGGGCGATGAAGGCCAGCAGCATCGCGCCGATGTTCAGCGCCAGGCGCAGGCCGTCGCCGGCGCCGGCGGCGGCCGCGTCGATCACGTTGGCGGTGGTCTTCTCGACCTCCATCTTCACCGTGCCCCGGGTCAGCGGCTCGCCGGTTTCGGGAACGAGGATCTTGGCGATCACCAGGGTGGCCGGCGCGGCCATGATGCTGGCCGCCAGCAGGTGCTTGGCGTAGAACGCCTGCTGCTCCGCGTCGCCGCCGCCGAGCATGCCCACGTACGCGGCCAGCACGCCGCCGGCGATGTGGGCCATGCCGCCGATCATCATGGTCAGCAGCTCGGACTCGGTCATCTTGGGGATGTACGGCCGCACGGTCAGCGGCGCCTCGGTCTGGCCGATGAACACGCTGGCGCACACGCTGGTGGTCTCCGCGCCGGACACCCGCATCACCTTGGTGATCGCCCAGGCCATGGCCCGCACCACCGCCTGCATCACGCCCAGGTGGTACAGCACGCCCATCAGCGCGGCGAAGAAGATGATGGTGGGCAGCACCTGGAAGGCGAAGATGAAGCCGAAGCGGCTGCTGTCCATCAGGTCGCCGAAGATGAAGCTGGAGCCGGCGTTGACGAAGCCGAGGATGCGCACGAAGCCGTGGCCCAGCGCGTCGAAGGTCTCGCGGCCGCCCGGCACCAGCAGCACCACCGCGGCGAAGGCGATCTGCAGCGCCACGCCGGTGGCGACCAGCTTCCAGTCCACCGCGCGGCGGTTGTTGGAGAACAGCCAGACGATGCCGATCAGCACGGCCAGCCCGAACAGGCCGAAACCGACGCGACCCAGTGCCTCGATCATGGAATCCCCTGAGGATGTTAAGGAATTGCGAAAGCGTAGCAGGTCGGGCATGAAGGCGCCTCGGTCGCGCCGCTGAACGGGTCAGCGCCGGCGCGCGCCCCACGGCGCCGCGCATGGCGACCGCCACTGCCCGCGCGGCGCTTACACTGCCGCCATCGCTTTCAGGAGAACCGCCATGCAGTACCGCCGACTCGGCGCCTCGGGCCTGCAGCTGTCCGCGCTGTCCTTCGGCGCCTGGATGACCTTCGGCCGCCAGCTCGGCCGCGGCCAGGCGCGCGAGCTCATCGCCGCGGCCTGGGACCACGGCGTGAACTTCTTCGACAACGCCGAGGCCTACGCCAACGGCGAGGCCGAGCGGGTGATGGGCGACGTCATCGCCGACCTGCGGCTGCCGCGCGACGGCTACTGCGTGTCAAGCAAGGTGTTCTTCGGCGCCGCCGAGAACCCGCGCCCGACCCAGCGCGGCCTGTCGCGCAAGCACGTGGTCGACGCCTGCCACGCCGCGCTCAGGCGGCTGCGCGTGGACTACCTCGACCTCTACTACTGCCACCGCCCGGACCCGGACACGCCGGTGGAGGAGACGGTGGCGGCGATGGACCTGCTGGTGCGGCAGGGCAAGGTGCTGTACTGGGGCACCTCGGAATGGCCCGAGGCGCTGATCCGCGAGGCCGCGCGCTTCGCGCGCAGCCACCACATGGCCGCGCCGGCGGTGGAGCAGCCGCAGTACAACCTGCTGCACCGCGAACGCGTGGAACTGGAGTACGCGCCGCTGTACTCCGAGCTCGGGCTGGGAACGACCACCTGGTCGCCGCTGGCCTCGGGCCTGCTGACCGGCAAGTACGCCGCGGGGCTGGAGGCCGGTCGCCTCGGCCAGCCGGGTGCGGAGTGGCTGCAGCGGTTCGTCCTCGGCGACGGCCAGGAACGGCGGCTGGAGCGCGCGCAGCGCTTCGTGCAGGTGGCCGCCGAGCTCGGCGAGAAGCCGGCGCCGCTGGCCATCGCCTGGTGCCTGCGCAACCCGCACGTGAGCAGCGTCATCCTTGGCGCCAGCCGCGTCGAGCAGCTGCTGGAGAACCTGTCGGCGCTGGACGTGGCCGCGCGCCACGACGAGCCGGTGTGGGCACGGCTGGAGGCCGCCGCCGCGGCCTGAGCGGGCCGCGGGGGATGTCCGCCGGCCGCTGCCGTGCTTGACACGATAATGCGAATAATTATCATTAACTCCGTTCCCCCACGGAGCCCGACCATGAACGTGCACCGCCTGACCCTGCCGCACACCGAACCCGCGCGCGTGGCGCCGGTCCCGTCGCTGATCGACGACGCCGTGCTCAGCAGCGAGCAGTTGCTCCAGGGACGCCGCGAGGTGCTGATCCGTCACGGCGACAAGGTCTACCGCCTGCGCCACACCAGCAACGACAAGCTGATCCTGACCAAGTGACGCCCCCGGGCGGCCGCCGTCGCCCACCCACGCGCGCCAGCCACGGGTCATCCGCGCCAGCCGCCGTTCCGAACAGGACGACGCCATGACCGGTTCCCGCTCCGGCTCCCGCCGCGATGCCGCCTGCCGCACCCGCGTATCGCGGCCGACCGGCACGCCGTGCCGTGCGCGGCGCCGCCCGCGCGCCGAAAGGCTCGTCCTGCGCGCCGCGGACGCGGCGGAGCGCGCGTGATCGCGCTGGCGACGGAGCGCACCGGCGCGGCGCTGCCGCGGTCGTCGCGGCGCTTGCCCGATCCCCGGCAGCTCGAACGGCTGGGCACGGTGCTGTGCCTGTACCGCGGTGGGCAGGGCGGCGAACTGGCCGGCTGGACGCAGGCCGCGCATGCGGTCGCCTGCGCCACCATCGACGGCGACGGTCTGTGCGAGAGCGTGTGCTTCCACGATCGCCGCGGCCGCTGCTGCTGGCGGTTGTTCCTGCTGCCGGACAGCGACTTCCTCGCCTGGGACCGGCTGGTCGCACAGTTGCCCGCGCAGACGCGCGGCGACGCGGCCGGCGAACCGTTGTGGCGGCGGCTGGCCAGCCGCGTGGCCGGTACCGGATGGCAGCTGTGCGCGTTGCGGCTGCACGTGCTGCACCAGGCTGGCGTGGACGTGCTGGCGGGCAGCCCCGCAGCGGTATCGCCGCTGGGTGCGGCGGTGGCGCGCCGCATCGCGCGGCGCCATGGCGCCACCGGCCAGGTACCGACGAAGTCCGCCGCGCCCGGCACGCGGGACGGCATGGGGCACCGGGCGGGAGGATAAAAATCTCCCCCGCGTCCAGCGGGGGAGCAGGGAAAGGCCGGTGGTTCCGGCGCGTTCTGTCGGTGCGTCGGTCAGA
>DASRYN010000266.1:0-10381 GCA_035687185.1 Pseudoxanthomonas sp.
GGGGCCAGGCGCGCAGCGGGGAGCCCGCACCAGGGGGCGCGCCCGGCCTGTTCGACGGCCAGGGCCGGGTGCGGCTGCCGGGCGACGGCAACGGTCCCGGCGCCGGACCGGGCGCCGGCCCGGGCCAGGGCACGGCCGACCGCGGCCCCCCCGGCAGCGGGGACGATGCCTGGACGCGCGAGCGCATCGAGCAGGCCGGCACCTGGCTCAAGCGGCCGCCCTACGACTACGAACCCACCAGCTTCGACCGCTACTGGGTGCCGCACGAGTCGCTGCTGGCCGAATGGGTGCGCAAGGGCATCAAGTCGGTGGCCATCCCGATCCCGGGCACCAACGGCAAGACGCTCAACTGCGTGGTCTCGCTGCTCCAGCTGGGCGGCGGTTGCGGCATCGCCGACCCGAACCTCAACGAGCAGCCGGCCATCGCCCGGCCGCCGCCGGACGTGCCGTTCAAGCCCGAGCTGCAGGAGGACAACGGCAGCGTGCGCCCGGCCGGCTGATCCCCGGCCGTCCTGCGCGCGTCCCCCGGCGGCGCCGGCGCATGCGTGCGCGTTCCGGCCGCCGCTGGCACCGGTGCTAGAATCTGCGGCCGTTTTTCACGCCTGCATCCCCCGCCATGATCGAGCTCAATCCCGTCCGCCAGCGCATCGCCGACCTGACCGAGCGCGTGGTCTCGCTACGGGGGTATCTTTGACTACGACGCCAAGAAGGAGCGTCTGGAAGAGGTCAACCGCGAACTCGAGCTGCCCAACGTCTGGGACGACCCCGAGCGCGCCCAGGGCCTGGGCCGCGAGCGCGCGCTGCTGGAAAAGACCGTCGGCGGCATCGCCGCGGTGCTCGACGGGCTGACGGAATCGTCCGAGCTGCTGGAGCTGGCCGAGGGCGAGCAGGACGAGGACACCGCCCGGGCGGTGGTCGAGGACGTGGAGCGCTACGCCCGCGAGGTGGAGAAGCTGGAGTTCCAGCGCATGTTCTCCGGCCCGATGGACGGCGCCAACGCCTTCGTCGACATCCAGGCCGGCGCCGGCGGTACCGAGGCCCAGGACTGGGCCGAGATGCTGCTGCGCATGTACCTGCGCTGGGCCGAGTCGCGCGGCTGGAAGACCGAGCTGCTGGAGGTGTCCGGCGGCGAGGTGGCCGGCATCAAGTCCGCGACCTTCCGCGTGGAGGGCGATTTCGCCTACGGCTGGCTGAAGACCGAGACCGGCGTCCACCGCCTGGTGCGCAAGAGCCCGTTCGACTCGGACAACCGCCGCCACACCAGCTTCACCTCGGTGTTCGTCTCGCCCGAGGTGGACGACAAGGTCGACATCGAGATCAACCCGGCCGACCTGAAGACCGACGTGTACCGCTCCTCGGGCGCCGGCGGCCAGCACGTGAACAAGACCGAGTCGGCGGTGCGCATCACCCACGTGCCCACCGGCGTCGTGGTGGCCTGCCAGACCGAGCGCAGCCAGCACGCCAACCGCGACCGCGCCATGAAGATGCTGGCCGCGCGCCTGTACGAGCTGGAAATGCAGAAGCGCAACGCCGAGAAGGACGCGCTGGAGGCCAGCAAGTCCGACATCGGCTGGGGCAGCCAGATCCGCAACTACGTGCTGGACCAGAGCCGCATCAAGGACCTGCGCACCGGCATCGAGCGCAGCGACACGCAGAAGGTGCTGGACGGCGACCTGGACGAGTTCGTCGAGGCCAGCCTCAAGGCCGGCCTGGAGGCCGGCGCCAAACGCAGCGACGCGGCCTGAGCCGCGCCGGCGGCGCCGCCGCCCCGCGATGTCCCGGCGCCGCAGCGGCGCCGGCCGATCCCGAACCCCGCGCCCGACCCGAGCCATGACCGAATCCACCGCCGCCACGCCCACGCCCGCCGACGAGAACCACCTGATCGCCGAGCGCCGCGCCAAGCTCGCCGCGCTGCGCGAGAAGGGCGTGGCCTTCCCCAACGACTTCAAGCGCGCCGACTACGCCGGCGACCTCCAGGCCGAGTACGCGGACGCCGGACGCTGGACCGCCGAGGCGCTGGAGGCGCTGCCGCGCCGCGTGGCGCTGGCCGGCCGGCTGATGGCCAAGCGGGTGATGGGCAAGGCCAGCTTCGCCCAGGTCATGGACGAGTCCGGGCGCATCCAGCTGTTCCTGCAGGGCAACGTGCTGGGCGAGGCCTACGAGGCGTTCAAGTCCTTCGACGTGGGCGACATCGTCGCGGTCGAGGGCGGGCTCACCCGCACCCGCACCGGCGAACTGTCGGTCAAGGCCGCGTCGCTGCGCCTGCTGGTCAAGTCGCTGCGGCCGCTGCCGGACAAGTGGCACGGCCTGTCCGACGTGGAGCAGCGCTACCGCCAGCGCTACGTGGACCTGATCGTCACCCCGGAGGCGCGGGACGTCTTCATCAAGCGCTCCCGGATCATCCGCGGCATCCGCTCGTGGCTGGACGCGCGCCGCTTCCTGGAAGTGGAGACGCCGATGATGCACTACATCCCCGGCGGCGCCACCGCGCGACCCTTCGTCACCCACCACAACGCGCTGGACCTGGAGCTGTACCTGCGCGTGGCGCCGGAGCTGTACCTCAAGCGCCTGGTGGTCGGCGGGCTGGAGCGGGTGTACGAGATCAACCGCAACTTCCGCAACGAGGGCGTGTCCACGCGGCACAACCCCGAGTTCACGATGCTGGAACTGTACGAGGCCTACGCCACGTACCACGAGGTCATGGACCTGACCGAGCAGCTGATCCGCGACACCGCGGTGCAGGTGCTGGGCACCGCCCGGGTGGAGTGGGAAGGCGCCTCGATCGACCTGGGCCCGGCGTTCCGCCGCTGGCGGATGGACGAGGCCGTGCGCCACCACAACCCGGAGATCAGCGCGGCCGACTGCACCGACCGCGAGGCACTGCTGCGCCACTGCGAGCGGCTGAAGATCAAGGCCAAGCCGTCGTGGGGCTGGGGCAAGCTGCTGCTGGAGATCTTCGAGGCCACGGTCGAGCACACCCTGGTGCAGCCCACCTTCATCACCGACCACCCGGTCGAGGTCTCGCCGCTGGCCCGGGCCAGCGACACCGAGCCGGGCTATACCGACCGCTTCGAGCTGTTCATCAACGGCAAGGAAATCGCCAACGGCTTCTCCGAGCTCAACGACCCGGACGACCAGAAGGAACGGTTCATGGCCCAGGTCGCGGCCAAGGAGGGCGGCGACGACGAGGCCATGCACTTCGACGCCGACTACATCCGTGCCCTGGAGTACGGCATGGCGCCGACTGGCGGACTGGGCATCGGCATCGACCGACTTGTGATGATGCTCACAGGTGTGGGCTCGATCCGTGACGTGCTGCTGTTCCCGTACATGCGCCCGGAGCAGCACGGCTGAGGCTGCTCGGCCGGCCGGCCCGCTGGCATGGAACCTGCTGGGCGATGCGCGCCGTGGCGAAGGCGGGCGCGTGAAGACGGAACGCGTGCGGGCGTAGCCGATACCGCGCTATCCTGCGGTTCCAAAAGCGGGGCTGAGCGGACGGACCGGACTTGAACATCGTCATCGTCGACGATCAGGCATCGGCGCGCACCATGCTGCGCCACATCATCGAGGACATCGCCTCGGAGCTCACCGTGCACGATTTCGGCGATGCGCGGCAGGCGCTGGCCTGGTGCGATGCCAACCCGGTGGACCTGCTGCTGCTCGACTACCGCATGCCCGGCATGGACGGCCTGGAGTTCGCCCGCCGCTTCCGCCGCCTGCCCAAGCACCGCGACATCCCGCTGATCCTGATCACCGTGGTGGGCGACGAGCCGGTGCGCCAGGCCGCGCTCGAGGCCGGGGTGATCGACTTCCTGGTCAAGCCGGTGCGGCCGCGCGAGCTGCGCGCGCGCTGCCACAACCTGCTGCAGCTGCGGCAGCAGGCCGAGACGGTGAAGCAGCGCGCGCTGTCGCTGGAGCAGCGCCTGCTGTCGAGCATGCACGAGGTGGAGGAGCGCGAGCGCGAGACGCTGTCGCGGCTGGCGCGGGCCATCGAGTTCCGTGACGCCGGCACCAGCGCCTACCTGGAGCGCATGTCCCGCGTGGCCGGCCTGGTGGCCGAGTCGCTGGGCCTGCCCGGGGAGGACGTGCGCATGATCGAGATGGCCGCCCCGTTGCACGACATGGGCAAGATCGCCATCCCCGACTCGGTGCTGATGAAGCCCGGCAAGCTGGACGAGGAGGAGATGGCGGTGATGCGCCGGCACCCGCGCATCGGCTACGAGCTGCTGTCCGGCAGCCAGAACCGCTTCATCCAGGTGGCGGCGGTGATCGCCCTGCGCCACCACGAGCGCTACGACGGCAGCGGCTATCCCGACGGCCTGGCCGGCGAGGCGATCCCGCTGGAGGCGCGCATCGTCGCCGTGGCCGACGTGTTCGACGCGTTGATCTCGCCGCGACCGTACAAGGAAGCCTGGACCATCGACGCCGCGCTGGCCTACCTGTACGCCCAGCGCGGGCGCCTGTTCGACCCGGACTGCGTGGACGCGTTGGTGCGCGGCCGCGAGCGCCTGCAACAGATCTGCGAGCAGTTCTCCACCGCCTCGCCCTTGCCCGGAGGCCTGGCCCATGCGTAATCCCGTCGCCTGGGTGAAGCGGCGCCTGTCCCAGCGGCCGGACAGCGAGCACGGCCAGGCGGTGGTGCGGGTGGTGCTGATCCTGCTGATCCTGTGCTACGTGCTGCTGCCGTCCTCGCGCGCGGCGCTGGAGCCGGCGGAATACCGCGACATGCTCGCCATCGTGCTGTCGGGCCTGGCGCTGAGCCTGGGCATCTTCGCCGCGCTGCTGGCCTGGCCCGGCCGGTCGGACGCGCGCCGCGTCGTGGGCATGCTCGCCGACTACGGCCTGATGGCCGCCGGCATGATCCGCATGGGCGAGCCGCTGTCCTGGGGATACGTGGTCATCATGTGGGTCACGGTCGGCAACGGCCTGCGCTTCGGCAACCACTACCTGAAGCTCGCGGTGACCATGGCGCTGGCCAGCTTCGGCGCGGTGCTCGCCTTCGGCGACCACTGGGCCGACAGCATCCCCTCGGGCCTGGGACTGCTGGCCGGCCTGGCCGCGGTGCCGCTGTACCTGTCCAGCCTGCTCAAGCAGCTCACCCGCGCCACCGAGGAGGCGCGACGCGCCAGCGAGGCCAAGAGCCGCTTCCTGGCCAACATGAGCCACGAGTTCCGCACCCCGCTCAACGGCCTGGCCGGGATGTCCGAACTGCTGGCCACCACCCGGCTGGACGAGGAGCAGCGCGAGTGCGTGCGCACCATCCAGGCCTCCACGCGCAGCCTGCTGGCGCTGGTGGAGGACGTGCTGGACATCTCCGCCATCGAGGCCGGCAAGGTGCGGCTGCACCGCGAGGATTTCTCCCCCCGCGAGCTGCTGGCCAGCATCGGGCTGATCCTGCAGCCGCAGGCGCGGGCCAAGAAGCTGGACTACCTGGTGGTGGTCGACGACCGGGTGCCGGAGCTGCTGCACGGCGACGCCGGGCACCTGCGGCAGATCCTGCTGAACCTGGTCGGCAACGCGGTCAAGTTCACCGAGCAGGGGCGGGTGCGGGTGGACGTCGAGCCGGTGGCGGGCGCGCCCGGAGACGGCCGCGTGCGCCTGCGCTTCACCATCACCGACACCGGGATCGGCATCCCGGCGGCCATGCGCGGCCGCCTGTTCGAGGCCTTCGAGCAGGGCGACGCCGGCCTGGCCCGGCGCCATGGCGGCACCGGCCTGGGCACCACCATCGCCAAGGGCCTGACCGAGGCGATGGGCGGCCGCATCGGCTACGAGGCCCCGGACGCGCGCGGCAGCCGCTTCTGGGTGGAGATCCCGTTCGAGCAGCCGGCGATGCAGGCGCTGCGCAGCACCCCCGCGGTGCACGAGGGCGACGCGGCGCTGCACGACAGCGGCGGCAACGTCATCGCCTTCGCCGACCCGTTCCTGCGCCACCGCGCGCGCGTGCGCAGCATGCAGATCCTGGTGGCGGACGACTACGAGGCCAACCGCATGGTCCTGCAGCGCCTGCTGCAGAAGGCCGGGCACCGGCCCACCAGCGTGGCCGGCGGCGAAGAGGTGCTGGACATGCTGGCCGCGGCCGATTTCGACGCGGTCATCGTCGACCTGCACATGCCCGGCATCAGCGGCCTGGACCTGCTGGCGCACATGCGGGTGATGCAGGCCGGCACCGGCGCGCGCACGCCGGTGGTGGTGCTCAGCGCCGACGTGACCCCCGAGTCCATCCAGCGCTGCGAACAGGCCGGCGCCTACGCCTTCCTGGGCAAGCCGGTCTCCGCGGGGCGCCTGCTGGAAGTGCTGGCCGACATCGCCGCCCACCGCGGGCGCCGCAAGGGTGCCGACCTGGCGCGCGGGGAGGGCGAGGGCACCGCCGGCGGGACCGACGTGCTCGACCCGTCGGTGCTGGACGAGCTGGCGGCCATGGGCATGGGCGAGGAATTCGAGCGCGAGTTCGTCGCCCACTGCCTGGCCGACGCCGACGAGTGCCTGGTGGCCATGCGCGGGGCGGCCCAGGCGGCCGAGTGGGCGCAGATGCGCGAGCACGCGCACGCGATCAAGGGCGTGGCCGCCAACATGGGCCTGGTGAAGGTGTCCGCGCTGGGCAGCGAAGTGATGCGCCTGGCGGACTGGCAGCTGCGCGACGAGTGGCAGCAGCGCGTGTCCGCGCTCGACGCGGCCCTGGACCAGGGGCGCACCGCCCTGGCCGGGCGCTGGGGACGCGACGAAGGCGCGCGCGACGGCGGGCCCTGAGGCCCGCCGCGCGACGGCCGCGCGCCACGCCGGGGCCCGGCCTCAGGCGGCCTCGGCGTTGGAACGGCGGGTCTGGGCGCGGACGATGCGCTCCATGGTGCGCAGCGACTTCTCGCCCAGCGCCAGCGCCGTCTCCACCCACACCTCGGTGATGCCCAGCAGTTCGTCGTAGCTGACCGGCTGGCCGATGCGGCGCACGGCGTTCATCGCCAGGTGCGAGTGCGGAGCGCGCTGGTGCTGGCGGATCAGTTCCTGCACGGCCGACTCGCCCTGGCCCTTGGGCACCAGCACGTCGACCACGCCCAGGCGGTACATCTCCTCGCTGCTGTAGACCTCGCCGCCGAGGATCATCTTCTCGGCCTGGCGCGGGCTGACCCGCTTGCACAGGAACGAGTAGGCGCCCATGCCGGGGAACAGGCCGAACAGCACCTCCGGCAGGCCCATGCCGACGCCTTCCTCGGCCACGATGGTGTGGCAGGCCAGGGCCATTTCCAGGCCGCCGCCCAGCGCGTCGCCCTGGATGAGCGCCACGGTGTGCACGTCGCCGCCGAAGCCGGTGTGCACGTGGTGCACGCCTTCCACGCAGCGGCGCGCGTAGGCGAGCAGGCCTTCGCGGTCGCCCGCGCGGATCAGGCGCATGAACAGGTCCAGGTCGCCGCCGAGGTTGAAGGCCGAGGCCGCCGAGGCCATCACGAAGTGGCGGAGCCTGCCCGGGGTGCGCTGGGAATCGCGCAGGGTCATGGAGCTCATGTAGCTCCACATTTCCTCCAGCATCTCGAAGCGGCAGCACGGGCGCAGGCCCGGTGCGGCGTCGGCGTGCATGTACAACCAGTGGGCGCTGCCGTCCGGCGGCGTCTGCACGCGGATGGTGGAGAACTGGTGGGTGCGCTGCAGCTTCTCGATCGTGCTCATTGGCGTATCTCCGGGGGCGGGCCCGCCGGACGCGGCGGGCGGATGGGTGCGCGTTGGATGCTACACCTGAACGGAGAATCAAAAGCTGCAGGTCGCCGCGGCGTGAAGGCCTTTGCAGCGGCGCGGGCGGACGCGGCGACGCGAACGCCCGCAGCGCCGGGCGGGCCCGGCACCGTAGCGCTTGCGCGTCGCCTTCAGTGCGCGGCGTCGGCGGCCGCGGGGGTGGCGTCGCGCAGTTCCTTGCGCAGGATCTTGCCGACGTTGCTCTTGGGCAGTTCGTTGCGGAACTCGATGTAGCGCGGCTGCTTGTAGCCGGTCAGCGCCTCGCGGCAGTGGGCCTTGATCTGCTCGGCGGTCAGCGCCGGATCCTTGCGCACGACGAACAGCTTGACCGCCTCGCCGGAGCGCTCGTCCGGCACGCCGACCGCGGCGACCTCGAGCACGCCGGGCATGGCCGCGACCACGTCCTCGATCTCGTTGGGGTACACGTTGAAGCCCGACACCAGGATCATGTCCTTCTTGCGGTCCACGATGTAGACGAAGCCGCGCTCGTCGATGCGCGCCATGTCGCCGGTGTGCAGCCAGCCGTCGGCGTCGATGGCCTTGGCCGTCTCCTCCGGACGCTGCCAGTAGCCCTTCATCACCTGCGGGCCCTTCACGCACAGCTCGCCGATCTCGCCCCGCGGCAGCACGTTGCCGTCGTCGTCCTTGACGCACACGTCGGTGGACGGGATGGGCAGGCCGATGGAGCCGTTGAACTCCTTCAGGTCGAGCGGGTTGATGCAGGCCGCCGGCGAGGTCTCGGTCAGGCCGTAGGCCTCCACCAGGGTCACGCCGGTGACCTGCTTCCAGCGCTCGGCCACGGCGCGCTGCACCGCCATGCCGCCGCCGAGGGTGAACTTGAGCGCGGAGAAGTCGACCTGGTCGAAGCCGGGCGTGTTGAGCAGGCCGTTGAACAGGGTGTTGACGCCGGTGATGGCGGTGAAGCGGGCGCCCTTGAGCTCCTTGACGAAACCGGCCATGTCGCGCGGGTTGGTGATCAGGTGGTTCAGGCCGCCCAGCTCCATGAACACCAGCCCGTTCGCGGTCAGGGCGAAGATGTGGTACAGCGGCAGCGCGGTGATGATCACTTCGTTGCCGCGCTCCAGGTCGTTGTGGCTCAGCCAGGCCGACGCCTGCTGCATGTTCGCCACCAGATTGCGGTGGGTCAGCATCGCGCCCTTGGCCACGCCGGTGGTACCGCCGGTGTACTGCAGGAAGGCGATGTCGCCCGGGTCGATGTCCACCTGCGGCAGCGGGTGGCGGCGGCCGATGGCCAGCGCCTCGCGGAAGCGCACGGCGCCGGGGATGTCGTAGTCGGGGACCATCTTCTTCACGTGCTTGAGCACGAAGTTGACGATGGCGCCCTTGGGGAAGCCGATGAGGTCGCCCAGGCCGGTGGTGATGACCTGGCGCAGCGGGGTGTCGGCCAGCACTTCCTGCACCGTGTGGCCGAAGTTGTCGACCACCACGATCGCCGCGGCGCCCGAGTCCACCAGCTGGTGCCGCAGCTCGCGCGCGGTGTAGAGCGGGTTGACGTTCACCACGGTCATGCCCGCGCGCAGGATGCCGAAGGTGGCGATCGGATACTGCAGGCAGTTGGGCATCATGATCGCCACCCGGTCGCCCTTCTTCAGGCCCAGCTCGCCCAGCAGGTAGGCGGCGAACTGCGTGCTGAGCGCGTCGACCTCGGCGTAGGTGAGCGTCCTGCCGAAGTTGCGGTAGGCCGGTCGCTGGCCGAACTCGGCGACGGAGGCGGCGAAGACCTCGGGAATCGAGCGGTACTTGTCGGGGTCGATCTCGGCAGGCACGCCCTGCGGATAGCTCTGCAGCCAAGGACGATCCGGACTCATTGCGCTCCCCTCCCGAGATGGTGTCTGCTTTCCGGCAGCTCGCACCGCTGCCGCGGATGGGAGCATACCGTCCCGGATGGAAAAGGCGAAGCGAAGATGCGCGGAAAGACCCTTCCCTGGGCGCGCGGCGTGGCCGTCGGACTGCTGGCCGCCGCGACGCTGCTGGCCGGCTGCGGCCGCACCCCGCCCGAGCAGCGGCTGCGCGCGCAGCTGGAGTCGATGCAGGAGGCGCTGGAAGGCCGCCGCGCGGACGATTTCATGGACGGCGTGGCCGCGGACTTCAGCGGCAACGGCGGCATCGATCGTGCTGCGTTGCAGCAGGTCGTGCGCATGCAGGTGCTGGCCAACGAACGCATCGGCCTGACCCTGGGACCGGCCGAGGTGCGGATGCAGGGCGACCGCGCCACCGTGCGCTTCGCGGCGATGACCACGGGTGGCGGTGGCCGCCTTCTGCCCGACCGCGCCGGCGCGTGGGAAGTCACCAGCGGCTGGCGCGACGAGGACGGGCAGTGGCGCTTGTACTACGCGGAGTGGAAGCGGCGGTAGCGATCGGGAGCCGGCCTGCGGGGAGCGTCGCCGCACGCGGCCGCACGTGGTCGCCGGCAAGCCCGGCTCCTACAGGGCCGGGGCTGCGGCCAGCGCCCGCCGAGCGCCCCGCGCGCTGCGCGGGGCGGGCTTCCGCCGTTCCGCGGGCTAGGCGGCCTTTGCGGGCGGCGAGCTGGCGGAGGACGTACTGCAGCAGGCCGCCGTGGTGGGCGAGGCGGGCGCGCCGGCGAAGCACTGCTTCGCGCGTCCGCCGAGCGCCCCGCGCGCTGCGCGGGGCGGGC
>DASRYN010000267.1:0-6261 GCA_035687185.1 Pseudoxanthomonas sp.
ATCGAGCGCCTGCTGTCCTCGCTGGACGACGCCACGCTGTCGGCGCGCGCGGCGGCGCTGCCGGCCGGCGACCCGCTGTACAACTTCGCCGCGCGCGCGATGCTGCGCCGCGGCCTGGCGCTGCCGCGCCCGTTCGACCGCGGCCAGGCCTGGAACTTCGACGGCCGTCCGCCCGCCGCGGCCGACGGCTACCGGCCGCCGCGCCGGCTCGCGGTGCTGCTGCCGCTGACCGGGCCGCTGGCCACCGCCGCCGCGCCCGTGCGCGACGGCCTGCTGGCCGGCTACTACGGCGAAGGCCGCGCCCGTCCCGAGATCGCCTTCTACGACACCGCGGGCACGCCCGCCGGTGCGCTGTCCGCCTACGCCCGCGCCGCGACCGACGGCAGCGACTTCGTGATCGGCCCGCTGTCGCGCGAGGAAGTGGCCGCGGTGTTCGGCCAGTCCGCCGCCGGCGTGCCGAGCCTGGCGCTCAACCGCGGCAACGTGCCGCCACCGCCGGGCCATGCGACCTTCTCGCTGGCGCCGGAAGAGGACGGCGTGGCCGCGGCCGACTACCTGGTGGCGCGCGGGCACCGCAACGTGCTGGTCATCGCCGGCAACGACGAGAACGGCCAGCGCGCGGCCGAGGCCTTCCGCGAGCGCATCGCCGAACGCGGCGGACGCGTGGCCGGCACCGTGCGCGTGGGCGAGCAGCCGGGCGACGTGTCCGCGCAGCTGGTGCAGGCGGCGGCCGGCGCCGACGCGGTGTTCCTGGCCGTGCGCGGCCCGCAGGCACGGGCGCTGGCCCCGCAGCTGGCGACGGCCGGGCTGTCCACCCGCCCGCGGGTGGCCACCTCGCAGCTGACCTCCGGCACCGGCAAGGCGACCGAAGACGTGGTGCTGGACGGCATCGCCTACCCCACCGAGGCCTGGGCCGGCCGCGGCGCCACCGACCTGCCGCCGGCCGGGCGCGCCGCCGAGATGGTGCCCACCGCGCGCGGCGCGGCGGCGCGGCTGTTCGCGTTCGGCTACGACGCCTGGCGCATCGCCGCCTACCTGGAGCGGCTGGCGACGCGCGCCGACGGCGAGCTGCGCGGCGCCACCGGTACCCTGCGCCTGGACGGCTTCGGCAACATCCTGCGCCAACCGGCCTGGGCCACCTTCAGCGGCGGCACCCCGGTGCCGCTGCGGGACTGACGCCATGCACCCGCGGCAGGGACGCCGCGACGCGACCGACGCCCCGCTCGACCGCCGCGCCCGCGGCGCGTGCGTGGAGGCCGCGGTGCGCGCCGAGCTGGAACGCGCCGGGCTGCGCACGCTGGCGGCCAACGTCGGCTACCGCGGCGGCGAACTGGACCTGGTGATGCTGGAGCCCGGCGTCCGCGGAACGACGCTGGTGTTCGTGGAAGTGCGCTACCGCGCCGGCCGCGCCTTCGGAGGCGGCTTCGCCTCGGTGGATGCGGGCAAGCGCCGGCGGCTGGTGCGCGCCGCGCAGCTCTACCTGGCCTCGCGCCCGCGCCTGGCCGCGCTGCCCTGCCGCTTCGACGTGGCCGAGGCCAGCGGCGACCCTGCCGCACCGGACATCGCCTGGATGAAGGACGCGTTCCGCCTGGACGACGCGTAGCGCGCGCCGCGCAGCCGCGTTCGCCCCCTGCTCCGCGCGGGCGCAACCGGGCCGGGGGCCGCACAGCCCGACCCGACGGGGCCGGCGCATCCGCCCGCCACCGTACAATCCGGCGATGCCGACCGTCCTGCCCGCCGCCCTCGACGCCGAACTGGCCGCGCTGCTCGGCGCGGAGGGCTGGCGCACGGACGATGCCGCGCGCCAGGCGCACGGCGCGGACGACTCGCGCCGCCATGCGCTGCCCGACGCGGTGGCCATCCCGCGCGACCGCGCGCAGGTGGCGGCGATCGTGCGCGCCTGCCGCGCGCACCGCGTGCCGGTGGTGGCGCGCGGCGCCGGCACCGGTACCGCCGCGGCGGCGGTGCCGTTCGAAGGCGGCGTGGTGGTTTCCTTCGCGCGCATGGACCGCATCCTTGACATCCGGCCGGGCGACCGCTGCGCGGTGGTCGAGCCCGGGGTGCTCAACGCCGACCTGCAGCAGGCGCTGCAGCCGCACGGCCTGTTCTGGCCGCCGGACCCGTCCAGCGCCGAGCGCTGCACCGTCGGCGGCAACCTGGCGTGCAACGCCGGCGGGCCGCGCGCGGTGAAGTACGGTGCCACCCGCGACAACGTGCTCGGCCTGGTGTCGGTGACCGGCACCGGCGAGACCATCCGCTGCGGCGGCCCCTGGACCAAGGACGCCACCGGCTACGACCTCACCCACCTGCTGGTGGGCAGCGAGGGCACGCTGGGCCTGATCGTGGAGGCGACCTTGCGGCTGGCGCCGCGGCCGCAGGCGCAGGCCGGCCTGCGGGCGTTCTACCGCGACGCGGCGACGGCGGCGGCCGCGGTGTCGCGGCTGATGCGCCAGCCCCAGATGCCGGCCATGCTCGAGTTCATGGACCGCAGCGCCCTCGCCCTGTTGCGCCACAACGGCAGCGACGTGCCCGAGGCCGGCGCCATGCTGCTGGTGGAGGCCGACGGCGACCACGAGACCCTGCCGCTGGCGTTGCAGGCGCTGGCCGCGGCGGCCGAGGGCGAGGGCCTGCTGTCGCTGGACGTGGCCATGGACGGGGCCGCGCGCGACCGGCTGTGGGCGGCGCGGCGCGCGCTGTCGCCGGCGCTGCGCACCATCGCCCCGGGCAAGATCAACGAGGACGTGGTGGTGCCGGTCTCGCGCATCCCGGACCTGGTGGCCGGCGTGGAAGCGCTGGCCGCGGCGGCGGCGCTGCCGATCGTGGCCTTCGGCCACGCCGGCAACGGCAACCTGCACGTCAACATCATGTACCACCCCGACGATGCGGCCGAGACCGCACGCGCGCAGGCGGCGCTGCCGCGGCTGTTCGAGCTGGTGCTGTCGCTGGGCGGCACGCTGTCGGGCGAACACGGCATCGGCGTGGCCAAGCGCGACTACATGGCCCGCGCCTTCGACGCGCCGACCCTGGCGGCGATGCGTGCGGTGAAGGCGGCGCTGGACCCGGACGGCATCCTCAATCCCGGCAAGGTGCTGCCGCCCCCGTAGGAGCCGGCCTCGCCGGCGGCATGCCGTTGCCGCGTCGCCCACGCGTGGCGGGCGGGCCCGCGAGGCGGGCCCCTACGGCCGTCGGCATGACGGGCGGGCGGCGACGTGACCGTGGCCGCCTCGCAACCCCGGCGGGGGGTCGCCCGCGGGGCGGGCTCCTACAATGGGGCGGTACCGCGGAGGCATGCCTTGGACGCCATCGACTTCGACGCCATCACCCTGGAGCGGCTGCGCGAGGCCGGCGGGCTGAAGTGGCGCGCGTTCCCCGACTGCATCGGCGCCTTCGTCGCCGAGATGGACTTCGGGCTGGCGCCGCCGATCGCCGCCGCGCTGCACCGGGCGATCGAACGCGGCCAGGTGGGCTACCTGTCCGCCGACCGGGTGCGCGAGCTGGCCGAGGCCTGCGCCGCGTGGCAGCGCCGCCACCACGACTGGGACATCCCCGCCGAGGCGGTGCGCGCGGTGCCCGACGTGCTCGGCGCGCTGGAGATCGTGCTCCGCCACTACCTGCCGCCGGCCACGCCGGTGGCGCTGCCGGTGCCGAACTACATGCCCTTCATTCCGCTGCTGCGGCTGCTGGGCCATCCGGTGGTGGAAGTGCCGATGCTGCGCGAGGACGGCGGCTGGCGCCTGGACGAGGCCGCGCTGGAGGCGGCCTTCGCCGCGGGCGCGCGGCTGCTGGTGCTGTGCAACCCGCACAATCCCATCGGCAAGGTGTATGCGCGCGGCGAGCTGCAGCGCATCGCCGGACTGGCCGAGCGCCACGGCGCGCGCGTGTTCGCCGACGAGATCCATGCGCCGCTGGTGTTCGGCGGCCACCGCCACGTCCCCTACGCCTCGGTGTCGCCGGAGGCCGCGCGCCAGGCGATCACCGCGGTCTCGGCGTCCAAGGCCTGGAACCTGGCCGGGCTGAAGTGCGCGCAGCTGGTGTTCACCCGCGAGGCCGACCTGGACCACTGGCGGCGCATCGGCCACTTCGCCGGGCACGCCACCGCCACGCCGGGCGTGGTCGCGCACACCGCCGCCTGGCGCGAGGGCGACGCCTGGCTGGCGCAGGTGCTCGAGTATCTGCACGGCAACCGCGCGCTGCTGGGCCAGCTGCTGCGCGAACGGCTGCCGCAGGTCGGCTGGATCGCTCCGCAGGGCACCTACCTGGCCTGGCTGGACTGCCGCCCACTGCGGCTGCCCATGCCACCGCACGCGTTCTTCCGCCGCCGGGCGCGGGTGGCGCTGACGGACGGGGCCGAATGCGGCAGCGGTGGCGAGGGCCACGTGCGCCTGAACTTCGCCATGCCGCGCCCGTTGTTGCGCGAGGCGCTCGAACGCATGGCCGAAGCCATCGCTGCGCTGTAGGAGCCGGCCTTGCCGGCGACCCGCGCGGCCTGCCGCGACGGTGGCCGGGGCCCGGCCAGGCCGGGTTCCCGCAGCGCCCGCCGGCCTCCGCGGCAGCGCGGCCGTCGCGGTGTCAGCCGAAGTGCTGGTAGCCGGTGCGCGGCGGTCGCCACGGCGTGCCGTCGGCGGCCAGCGCGCGCACGCCCTCGCCGGGCACGATGCGGCCGATGCGCGTGCCGTCCACCCCGGCCTGTTCCAGGGCCAGCGCCACGGCATCGCGCAGCGCGGGCGGCGCGGTGAAGCACAGTTCGTAGTCGTCGCCGCCGGCGGCCTGCAAGGGCGGGCGCTGTCCGTCGAAGGCCGCCGCCAGCGCGGGCGAGGCCGGCAGCGCGGCCAGCAGGATCTCCGCGCCCACGCCGCTGCGCGCGCAGACGTGGCCCAGGTCGGCCAGCAGGCCGTCGGACACGTCGATGCAGGCGTGCGCCAGGCCGAGCAGGCGGCGGCCGGCCTCCACCCGCGGCGACGGCCGGCACAGCCGGCGACGCAGGAACGCCGCGGCACCCGCATCCACCGCGGGGACGTCGCCGGAGGGCGGCGGCACGTGGCCGTCCAGCACCAGCGCCGCGGCGGCGTCGCCCAGGGTGCCGGTCACCCACACGTCGTCGCCCGGGCGGGCGCGGTCGCGGCGCAGGGCCGCGCCCGCCTCCACCAGGCCCATCGCGGTGACCGACACCGACAGCGGGCCACGGGTGGTGTCGCCGCCCACCAGCGCGATGCCGTGCTCGCCCGCCAGCGCGAGGAAACCGTCGAGGAAGCCGTCCAGCCAGGCCGCGTCGGCCTGCGGCAGCGAGAGCGAAAGCGTGCACCAGGCCGGGCGCGCGCCCATCGCCGCCAGGTCCGAGAGGTTGACCGCCAGCGCCTTCCAGCCGAGATCCCCGGCTGCGGCACCCGCCGGGAAGTGCACGCCCTGGTTGAGGGTGTCGGCAGTCACCGCCAGCTCGCAACCGGGCGGCACCTGCAACAGGGCGGCGTCGTCGCCGATGCCCAGGCGCACGTCCGCGCGCGCGCCGGCACGGGCACGGATGCGTTCGATCAGGTCGAACTCGGCCATGCGCCACGCTCCGCGCGGCGTGGCGCTAGGCGCCGCGTCCGCCGCGCGCGGCCTGCACCTCGGCGGCGCGCCACTGCGCGCTGGCACGGTCGAGCACGCCGTTGACGTAGGTGTGGCCGTGCTCGGAACCGAAGCGCTTGGCGATCTCGATGGCCTCGTTGAGCACCACGCGGTAGGGCACGTCCAGGCGGTGCAGCAGTTCGTAGGCGGCCAGGCGCAGCACCGCGCGCTCGATCGCGTCCACTTCCTCCACCGCGCGGTCCAGGTGCGGGGCCAGCGCCTCGTCCAGGCCGGCGCGCTCGGCCAGCACGCCACGCACCAGGTCCTCGAAGTACTCCAGGTCGGCGACCTCGTGGGCCTGCTCGTGGGCGAACTGGGCGATCACCTGCTGCGCGTTGCCGCCGGAGATCTGCCAGGCGTAGACGGCCTGCAGCGCGCGCCGGCGCGCGCGGGCGCGCAGCACCGGGTCGATGCCCAGGCGGGGACGGTGCGGACGGCTCATGGCAGGCGCTCCAGCAGGTTGACCATTTCCAGCGCGGCCAGGGCCGCCTCCTCGCCCTTGTTGCCGTGGCTGCCGCCGGCGCGCGCCTCGGCATCCTCGACGCGCTCGACCGCGAGCACGCCGTTCAGCACCGGCACGCCGGTCTGCAGTTGCACGCTCATCAGGCCCTCCGCGCACAGGTCGGCGACGTGCTCGTAGTGGCGGGTGTCGCC
>DASRYN010000268.1:0-6795 GCA_035687185.1 Pseudoxanthomonas sp.
GGGCTGATCCCATGCCGCTGGGCGATGTCGCGTGCCAGCCCGCCGGTGACCAGGATGGCGACGGTGTTGTTGGCGGTGAGCGCGTCGGCGCCCGCCGATAGCGCGGCGATGCTGAACTCGCCCGAGCGCCGCCCGGTGTGCCCGCGCGCGAAGCGCGCGATGGCCTGCGCCAGCCAGTCCAGGCCGCCGGCCGCCTTCATCAGCGCCGCCAGGCCGCCGACCAGGATCGACAGCAGGGTGATCTCCACCATGCTCTCGAAGCCCGCGTAGACGTCCCGGGCGAAGGCGACGGCGTCGTAGTCCGCCAGCCAGAAGCCGCACAGGCCGGAAGCCACCATTCCGATGCCCAGCACCAGCACCACGTCCAGCCCCGCCAGCGCCAGTACCAGCACCAGCACGTAGGGCAACACCAGCCAGGGCGAGGTGGCCGCGGGCGCGGCCACCGGCGCAGGGTCGCCGAGCACGGCCAGCAGCGCGGCCGTGGCCGCCGCCGCCGGCAGCGCGATCCTGAAGTTCTCGCGGAACTTGTCGCGCATCTCCGCGCCCTGGCTGCGGGTGGCGGCGATGGTGGTGTCGGAGATGATGGAGAGGTTGTCGCCGAACATGGCGCCGCCCACCACCGCGCCGGTCACCAGCACCCGGTCCAGGCCGGCGGCATCGGCCACGCCCAGGGCGAGGGGCGCCACCGCCGCCACGGTGCCCATCGAAGTGCCGATGGACAGCGACACGAACGCCGCCGCCAGGAACAACCCCGGCAGCAGCAGCGCCGGCGGCAAGCCGCCCAGGCCCAGCGCCACCACCGCGTCCACCGCGCCGATCGCCTTGGAGACCGTGGCGAAGCCGCCGGCCAGCAGGAAGATCAGGCACATGAGCATGACGTTGCTTTCGCCCATGCCCGAGAGCAGCACCTGCTGCGCGGGCAGCCCGCGCCGGCGCGCGAGCCATATGCCCAGCGCCAGCGCCGGCAGGATCGCCACCGGCGCGCGCAGCTGGTAGAAGCCCATGGCCTCGCCCTGCGCGGTGAAGTACAGGCCGGCGCCGAAGAACAGCGCCAGGAACAGCAGCAGCGGGGTCAGCGCCAGCGCGCCGGGGCGGACGGTCATGGGCGGGGCCAGGGCGAAGGGCCGCGGATTGTCGGCCGGCCCATCCTAGCGACCAAGCCCGCCGGTGGGACGCCGCCCGACGAAAAACGGGACGCTCGCGCGTCCCGTCCTGTCGTCCCGCCGGCGGCGCCGGTCAGACCCGGCTGGCGATGGCCCGGGCGAAGCCCAGGGTATTGCCGTTGCCGCCCAGGTCCGGGGTCAGCGAGTCCTTCGCCTCCAGGGTGGCGACGACGGCCTTGCGCAGGCGCTCGGCGTTCTGCGGCTGGCCGATGTGGTCCAGCATCTGCGCCGCGCCCAGCAGCAGCGCGCACGGGTTGGCGATGCCCTTGCCGGCGATGTCCGGCGCCGAGCCGTGCACGGCCTCGAAGATCGCCGCGTCCTTGCCGATGTTGGCGCCCGGGGCCAGGCCCAGGCCGCCGACCAGGCCGGCGCAAAGGTCGGAGATGATGTCGCCGAACAGGTTGGTGGTGACGATGATGTCGAACTGCTCGGGGCGCATCACCAGCTGCATGCAGGTGTTGTCCACGATCATCTCGTTGAACTCGATTTCCGGGTACTGCGTGGCCACCTCGCGCGCCACCTTCAGGAACAGGCCCGAGGTGGTCTTGAGGATGTTGGCCTTGTGCACCGCGGTGACCTTCCTGCGGCCGGTGGCACGGGCCAGGTCGAAGGCGTAGCGGACGATGCGCTCGGACCCCTTGCGGGTGACCTTCTGCGTCAGCAGCGCGGTCTCGCCGTCCTCGGAGATGGATTGGCCCTCGCCGATGTAGGCGCCCTCGGTGTTTTCGCGCACCGTGATCAGGTCCACGCCCGAGGGAAAGCGCGACTTGGTGTTGGGGAACGACTTGGCCGGCCGCACGTTCGCGTACAGGTCGAAGTGGCGGCGCAGGGCGACGTTGATCGAGCTGAAGCCCTCGCCCACCGGCGTGGTCAGCGGGCTCTTGAGGGCCACGCCGTTGCGCCTGATCGACTCCAGCGTGGCCTGCGGCAGCAGCTCGCCGTGCTTCTCCAGCGCCACCAGGCCGGCGTCGGCCTCCTCGTAGGACAGCCCGGCGCCGAGCGCCTCGAGCACGTGCAGCGTGGCGTCCATGATCTCCGGGCCGATGCCGTCGCCGCGGATGACCGTGATCTTCTGGGTCATGGGGAATGTTCCTGGCAGGCGCGCGCCCGGGGAGCCGGACACGGCGCGTGGTGGGGGAAGGGATAGTTTGCGGTGAAATTATGCCCGATCCCCGGCCCCGGCCCCAGTCCGCCGCCCGGCGAGCCGGGGGCGGACCCGGGCCGACGCGGCTCAGCCGTGGTCGTGCGGCGCCATCCCGGCGCTCTCGCCGGCCTCGAGTCGGTCCAGGAAATCCACCGCCCGGCGCAGGTGCGGGATGACGATCGAGCCGCCGACCACCAGGCCGACCGAGAAGGCCTCGAAGAACTCGTCGCGGTCGACCCCCGCCTCCTTGCACTGGGCCACGTGGTAGCTGATGCAGTCGTCGCAGCGCAGCACCAGCGAGGCCACCAGGCCCAGCAACTCCTTGATCTTCACGTCCAGGGCGCCGGGCTGGTAGGTCTGGGTGTCCAGGGCGAAGAAGCGGCGCACTACCTGGTTGGGCTCGGCCAGGATGCGCTGGTTCATGCGCTGGCGGAACTCGGTGAAGGCGCGGACGCGGTCTTCCTCCCGCCCGGGCGCGCCGCTCATGCCGAGGCCTCCGGCGCCTGCCCGTCCAGCAGCGGCAGCAGCCGGCCGGCCCGATGCAGCGCCATCATGTCGTCGTAGCCGCCGACATGGACATCGCCCACGAAGATCTGCGGCACGCTGGTGCGGCGGGCCAGGGCGACCATCCGTTCGCGCTCGGCCGGGTCCAGGTCGATGCGGATCTCGGTCCACTCCCGTCCCTGGCTCCTGAGGAAGTTCTTGGCCGCCACGCAGTACGGGCAGATGGCGGTGGAATAGATGCGAATCTCGGGGGTATCGGGCGAAGGCACGGGAAACTCCGCGGCTTGGAAGGGGTCTGAGCGGATATGGTATCGGTCGGGCCGTTTGCACGGCCCGAATCCGGAACACAGCGGATTAACGGCCGATTCACTCGCCCCCACCCCGCAGCCGGCATGCTGCGGACGATCCTTGGAGCCCGACGCCTTGCGCATCCTGTTGCTCGCCGCCGCCGTCTCGCTGAGCCTTGCCGCCGTCCACGCACCGGCGCAGGACGCGCGGCTGCCCGACATCGGCTCCTCGGCCGGCGAGCTGCTCACCCCGGCGCGCCAGGCCGAGTACGGCGCGATGATGCTGCGCGAACTGCGCAACTACGGCTACACGCTGGAGGACCCGCTGGTCGACGACTGGCTGCAGTCCATCGGCAACCGGCTGGGCGCCAACAGCGACCGCCCCGAGCAGCGCTACACGCTGTTCATGCTCAAGGACCGGCAGATCAACGCCTTCGCCACCCTGGGCGGCTACATCGGGATGAACGCCGGCCTGGTGCTGACCGCCGAGCGCGAGGACGAGGTCGCCGCGGTGCTCTCGCACGAGATCGCGCACGTCACCCAGCAGCACGTGCTGCGCGGCGTGGAACGGGCGCAGCGCGACCAGGTGCCGATCCTGCTGGGCATGCTGGCGGCCGTCGTCGCCGCGCAGGCCGCGGGCGGCAGCTCCTCCGGCGACGCCACCCAGGCAGCCATCGCCTCGGCGATGGGCCTGATCCAGCAGAACCAGATCAACTACACCCGTTCCAACGAGTCGGAAGCCGATCGCATCGGCATCCGTACCCTCGCCCGCACCGGCTACGACGTCGACGCCATGGCCGGCTTCTTCGAGCGCATGTCCTTCGCCATGCGCGGCAACCAGGGCGGCTACACCGCGCCGGAGTACCTGCGCACCCACCCGATCAACGTCACCCGCGTCAGCGAGGCCAAGCAGCGCGCCGAGCAGCTGCGGCGCAACGGCGTGACCGCCACCACGTCCGTGACCGACGAGGACGGCGAGCGCATCGAGCGTGTGGAGCGCCTGCCGCCCGTGGTGGCGCCGCCGGCGGGCAACGGCAACCCGCTGCTGCCGTCGGGGTTCCGCATCGACGGGCTGGACGCGGCCCTGGGCATGGGCGACACCGGCCTGTTCCCCTGGGCCCAGGAGCGCCTGCGCGCGCTCAGCGCCACCACCACCGACGCGGCCGTGCGCGAGTACGAGGCGCTGCGCCGCGCCGGCCCCGGCGGCCTGAGCGACCCGCAGCGCTACGGCCTGGCGCTGGTGCGCATGTCGCGCGAGCCGGCGGCCGCGGCGGCCGAACTGGAATCGCTGCTGCGGCAGCACCCGGACCACGTCTGGGTCGAGCTGGCGCTGGCCGAGGCCGAATCGCGCAGCGGGCGCGCCGAGCAGGCCAACCGCCGCTTCGACAGCCTGCTGCGGCGCCTGCCCACCAGCCGCCCGGTCGCGCTGACCTACGCCCGCGCCCTGGTCGAACAGGGCGGCGCCGAGGCCGGCCGCCGCGCCCAGGCCGTGCTGCGGCCCATGCTGGCCCGGGCCGGCGAGGACCCGGTGTTCCAGCAGACCTTCGCCCGCGCCTGCGAGCTGGCCGGCGACCCTGCCCGCGCCGGCGAGGCCTATGCCGAGGCCGCCTTCCTCAACGGCCGCCCCGAGCAGGCGCTGATCCAGCTGGAGAACCTGAAGAAGCGCGGCGACCTGGACTACGTGGCACGCGCCCGGGTGGACGCGCGCATCGCCGCCATCACCCCGCAGGTGCTGGAGCTGCGCCGCCAGGGCATTCGCGATCCGGACATGGAACGGCGCTGAACGGCGACCGCCGGCGCGGCATGTCACACAACGGTCATCCGGCGGTAGTCTAATCGCCGGCGACACCGCAAAGCCGGGCCGGACCGTGCAGAAGCAGATCCTCATCGTCGACGACGAACCCGCCATCCGGGACATGGTCGCCTTCGCCCTGCGCAAGGGCGACTACGCTCCCGTCCATGCCGCCGACGCCCGCGAGGCCCAGGCCGCCATTGCCGACCGCGTCCCCGACCTCATCCTGCTGGACTGGATGCTGCCGGGCACCAGCGGCCTGGAACTGGCCCGGCGCTGGCGCCGCGAGGCGCTGACCCGGGAGGTGCCGATCATCATGCTCACCGCCCGCGGCGAGGAGAACGACCGCGTCGGCGGGCTGGAGGCCGGCGTGGACGACTACGTCGTCAAGCCGTTCTCGGCCCGCGAGCTGCTGGCGCGGATCCGCGCGGTCATGCGCCGCTCGCGCGAGGACGACGAGGACGGCAGCGTGGCCGTCGGCAACCTGCGCATCGACGGCGCCGCCCACCGCGTGTTCGCCGGCGAGGCGCCGGTGCCGATCGGCCCCACCGAGTACCGCCTGCTGCACTTCTTCATGACCCACCCCGACCGCGTCTACAGCCGCGCGCAGCTGCTGGACCACGTGTGGGGCGGCAGCGTCTACGTGGAAGAGCGCACCATCGACGTGCACATCCGCCGCCTGCGCAAGACCCTGGAGCCGTTCGGCGCCGACGCCATGGTGCAGACCGTGCGCGGCGCCGGCTACCGCTTCTCGGCCGCGGCCTGAGGCCGGGGCGGCCGCCCGAAGAAAGGAATGGAGTCCCGTCCCCGTCCCCCGCGCACCCCCGACCGCGACGAGCGGCCGGTGCCCGTGCGCATGCCGCCGCACCTGCGCTCGGCCTGGTGGCGCACGCTCTCGGCGCTGTTCCTGCTGCTGGCGGCGGCCACCCTGGTGGGCATCGCCATCGGCCAGGTCGGTGCGGTGCTGGCCGCGGCCGCCATCGGCGTGCTGGCCTGGCACTACTGGCGCCTGCGCCGGGTGCTGCTGGGCCTGACCGCCCGGCGCCGCTGGGAACCGGCCCGCGGCCACGGCGCCTGGAACGAGCTGGACCGCCTGCTGCACCGCAGCCAGTCGGAGATGCGCACGCGCAAGCGCCGCCTGCTGGACATGCTGCGCGCCTACCGCGCCGCGGCCGCCGCGCTCCCGGACGCGGTGGTGGTGGTGGACCGCAACACCCAGCGCATCCTCTGGTTCAACAGGGCCGCCACCGACCTGCTCGGGCTGGCGCATCCGCGCGACCTCGGCGCCCCGGTGGCCGAGCGCATGCAGCCGCTGCCGCTGGCGCGGTGGATGGCCGCCGGCCGCAACGCCGAGCCGATCCTGGACGCGCCCGCGCCGGTGGACGACCGCCTGCGCCTGAACCTGCGCCTGATCCCGTATTCGGAGGATTACTGGCTGCTGGTCGCCCGCGACGTCAGCAAGCTGCTCCGCCTGGAGCAGGTGCGGCGCGACTTCGTGGCCAACGTCTCGCACGAGCTGCGCACCCCGCTGACCGTGGTCCACGGCTACCTGGACATGCTCGACCCGAGCGAGTTCCCGGAGTGGGCGCCGATGCTGGCCGAGATGCAGAAGCAGTCGCAGCGCATGACCCAGCTGGTGGAGGACCTGCTCACCCTCTCGCGGCTGGAGTCGCGCGACAGTCTCCCCGAAGAGACCGTGGCCATGGCGCCGATGCTGGCCACGCTCAAGCGCGAGGCCGAGGCCTTCAGCCAGGGCCGCCACACGATCGAGGTGCGCGACGAGGCCGGCTGCGACCTGCTGGGCTCGACCAAGGAGCTGCACAGCGCCTTCTCCAACCTGGTCACCAACGCGATCCGCTACACGCCGGCCGGCGGCCGGGTGGCGGTGCGCTTCGCGCGCGAGGG
>DASRYN010000269.1:0-2095 GCA_035687185.1 Pseudoxanthomonas sp.
CGGCTCCAGCCCTTCCGGGAGCTTGCCCAGCAGCCAGGCGTCGAAGATCGCACGGGCGATCGGCGCGGCGGTGCTGCCGCCATAGCCGCCGCCCTCCACCGCCACGGCCACGGCGATCTGCGGGTCGTCAGCCGGCGCGTAGCCGATGAACAGCGCGCGGTGGCGCAGGTGCATGGGCAGGCTGCGCGGGTCCACCGCGGCGGTGCCGCGGCGGCTGACCACCTGCGCGGTGCCGGTCTTGCCGGCGATGCGGTAGGGGATGCCCACGCCGATGGCGCGCGCGGTGCCGCCGGGCCCGTGCACGGTGGCGATCATGCCCTCGCGCACCACCTGCAGGTGGTCGGGGCGGTCGCTGATCGGGGACGGCGCCGGCTGCGGCAGCGGCGTCCACGGCGCGTCGAAGCGGTCGCGGCGCGCCTGCACCAGGTGCGGGCGCCGCAGGCGGCCGGCGTCGGCCAGCGCGCCGGTGCCGCGCACCATCTGCAGCGGGGTCACCTTCCAGTCGCCCTGGCCGATGCTGATGTTCACCGTGTCGCCGGGGTACCAGCGCTCGCGGCGCTGCGCCATCTTCCACGCCGGCGTGGGCAGGATGCCGGTGGCCTCGCCGACCAGGTCCACGCCGGTGGCCTGGCCGAAGCCGTAGCGCACCAGGTACTCCTCGATGCGCTCGATGCCCATGTCCAGCGCCAGCTGGTAATAGTAGGTGTTGACCGAGTCGGCGATGGACTTGCGCGCGTCGGTCCAGCCGTGGCCGCCGCGGTGCGAATCGCCCCAGCCGCGGCGCGTGCCGGGCAGGTAGAACATGCCGGTGGACAGCGTGCGGTCTTCCGGCTTGCGCACGCCGCTGTCCAGCCCGGCCAGGGCCAGGAACGGCTTGAGTGTGGAGCCCGGCGCCACGCCGCCCAGCACGGCGCGGTTGAACTGCGGCCGCGACGGGTTCTCCTGCAGGGCGCGGTAGTCGGCGTGGGAGATGCCGTTGACGAAGAGGTTGGGGTCGTACGACGGCAGGCTCACCAGCGCGAGGATCTCGCCGGTGCGCGGGTCCATGGCCACCGCGGTGCCCTCCAGCTCGCCGAAGGCGGCCACGGTGGCGCGCTGCAGCTCGGCGTCGATGGACAGGCGAAGGTCGGCGCCCGGCTGCGCCGGCACGCGGCCGACGGTGCGCAGCGCGCGGCCCTGCACGTTGGTCTCGATCTGCTCGTACCCCACGCGGCCGCGCAGCTGCGCCTCGTAGGCGCGCTCGATGCCGGTCTTGCCGATGTGCGACAGCGCGGTGCCGGCCTCCCCCAGCTCCTCGAGGTCCTTCTCGTCGATGCGGCCGACGTAGCCGATCACGTGGGCGAACAGGTCGCCGTACGGATAGTGGCGGGTGAGGTAGGGCTGCAGTTCCACGCCGGGGAAGCGCCAGCGGTTGACCGCGAAGCGCGCCATCTCCTCGTCGCTGAGCCGCAGCTTGAGGGTGATCGGGCGAAAGCCGCGGCCGGCGCGGCGCTCGCGGCGGAAGTGCTCCAGCTCCTCCTCGCTCAGGGGGATCAGCCGGCCCAGCTCGGCCAGCAGCCGGTCGAGGTCGCCGGCCTTGTCCGGCACCACGTCCAGGCGGAAGGCCGGCAGGTTCTCGGCCAGCAGCCGGCCCTGGCGGTCGTAGATCATGCCGCGCGCGGGCACCACCGGCCGGGGGCGGACGCGGTTGGCCTCCGAGCGGGTGGCGTAGTCGGCGTGCTCGAGCACCTGCAGCTTGAAGTACCACGCCGCCAGCCCCGCCAGCGAGAGGGCCACGGCCAGGAAGCCGAGCGCGGCGCGGCGGCGGAACTGCTCGGCCTCGGCGTGCGGGTTCTTGACCGGTCGGCGCATGGCGTCAGTCGCGGCGGCCCAGCCGCAGCGCGTCCAGCAGCAGGAACAGCGGCGGCCACAGCAGCATGCCCACCAGCGGCGCCCACCAGTAGCGCCAGGCCAGCATCGGTTCGCCCAGCGCCAGGTGCAGCGCGGCCTCGACGATGCGGTCGTTGAGCAGCAGCGCGCCGATGGCCAGCGCCTGCTGCGACAGCGGGAAGAAACGCAGCCGCGCGCGGAAGCGCTGCAGGATGAAGGCCATGAT
>DASRYN010000270.1:0-10994 GCA_035687185.1 Pseudoxanthomonas sp.
CCCCGCCGTTGCCGTCGCGCCGTTTCATGCCGTTCCGCCCGTTCCAATGTATTAATGCGTTAGCACATTGGAACAGAGCGCGACGGGCGCGGTCAAGCCCCGCGAAGGTATCGCGGGCAACCGCCAGGACGGGCCGAGCCCGCGCTAGGCGATGCCGGCCGCCGCGGCTTCGTCCTCGGCCTGCAGGACCACGCAGTGCCAGCCGGTGCGGTAGGTCTCGTAGCCGGGCGAGGCGGCCTGGGCGATGCAGTGCGGCCGTCCCTCCAGCTCCACGCGCAGCGCGGCCCGCGGCTGCGCGAACAGCGCCGCGCGCCCGTCGAATTCCAGGCTGCCGCCGGCCTGGCCGCGCGTGTCGGCCAGCACCCGCCCCTGCGGGTCGACGATGCACACGCGGCTGCGGCGCCACTCGGCGTCCGAAAGCGGCGTGCGCTCGACCACCGTCTGCGCCAGCGCGTCCCAGCGGAACACGATGCCCAGCACGCCCAGCGGCCGGCCGTGCACGCGGCCGCCCTCGCGCACCGTGCAGGAATACACCAGCACCCGCTCGCCGCCGGCCAGCGGGCTGGCATGCATCGACTGGAAGCCGAACTCCTCGCCGCTGCGGGTGCCGCGCGCCCCCTGGAACCACTCCTGCTGCGCCACCGACTGCCCCGCCGAGCGGTAGCGCTCCGGGCGCCCGTTGGCCAGCACCTGGCCCTGCAGGTCCGCCAGCACCAGGTCGAAGTACACCGTGTAGGAGTCCAGGATCTGCCCCAGCCGCTGCGAGGCATGCGCCAGCGCGGCCGGTCGCGGGTCCTGCGCCGCGGCCACCACCGCCGCGTCCGTGGCCCACCAGCGCACGTCGCAGCTGCGTTCGTACAGGTTGCGGTCGATCAGGTCGATGTTGGCCAGCGCCAGGTCGGTCAGCCGGGTGCGGCGCACGTCGTCGCGCAGCCGGTCCAGGCGCTGGCGCAGGTCGCCGCTGGTGTGGCCGGCCATGCGGTCGATCTCGGCGGAGGTCTCGCTCACCCGGCGCGAGAGGGTTTCCATCTCCTGGGCGATCACCCCGAAGCTGCGCCCGGCCGCACCGATGCGCACGGCCTCGATGCGTGCGTTCATGGAAATGATGCGGGTGATGCGGTTGATCTCGTCGATCCGCTGCAGCGACTGCCGCAGCTGCCGCAGCAGCGAATCGGACAGCCCGGAAACGGACTGGATGTGGTCGTCGACCCCCGCGGCCTCCGCGCCTGCCCCGCTCGTGTCCATCGCGCCTCCGGTTGCGGCGCGGGGCGCGCGGGATCGCGCGCCCGGGGCACCGTCATGCCGCTATCGGCTGCGCCGGCAGCGGCTTGAACCGGCACCGTCCTGGTGCGTCCATTCACCCGGATGGAACGTGCTTCGGCTTCGCGCCGCGCCACCCGGGGCGGTGCGCGACCCCGGCCGCTACGCGTGGCCGACGGCCTCGTGCACGGCGCGCAGCAGTTCGCCGGAGGCGACCAGCCGCACCATCGCCGCCACTTCGCCATCCAGCGCGCGGTCGCGCTCGAGGAACGGCACCGCCTGGCGGATGCATGCGTGCGCGGCGGCCACCGCCGCGCCCGGATGGAAGGCGTCGGCCTGCGCGAGCTGCGCGCGCAGGGCTTCCACCTCGGCCAGGAAACGCTCGCGGCCGGGGGCGTCCGCGGCCGGGCCGCCGAGCACCTTCGTCGCCAGCGCGGCGGCGTCCGCGCGGCGCGCCAACGCGCGCGCGGCGTTGATCATGTCGCGGCGCAGGTCCAGCGCCTGCGCGGCGGTATAGAGCTCCAGCGCCAGCACCTTGCCCAGGTCCTCGACCATCGCCAGCACGTGGCGGGCCTCGTTGGCGCCCATGGAGACGTGGTCCTCGGCGTTGGCGCTGGTGGGCACGGAGAACACCGAGGCCGGGTGCGCGCGGCTGGCCAGGTCGTTGACGATGGCCGCAGCGGTGTACTGCACGATCATGTGGCCGGACTCGGTGCCGTCCTCGTTGCCGATCAGGAACGCCGGCAGGCCGTCGTTGGTGGCCGGGTCGACCAGCTTGTTCAGGCGGCGCTCGGAGATCGAGGCCAGGGTCGGGATCGCGGCCTTCAGGTAGCCCAGCGCCAGCGCCAGCGGCATGCCGTGGAAATGGCCGGCCGAGATCACCTGCTCTTCCACGTGCGCGGCGTCGGCCTTGTCGGGGAACACCAGCGGATTGTCGGTGACCGCGTTGAGCTCGATGTCGAACACGCGCCGCGCCTGCGCGGCGGCGTCGCGCACCGCGCCGTGCACCTGCGGGATGCAGCGCAGCGAATAGCTGTCCTGCGGCTGGTGCTTCTTGCCGCCGCGGAACGGCAGGAAGCGCTGGTAGAACTTCTCGCGGCCGTGGCGCTGGTCGGCCGGCACCCAGTCCCAGCCGATGTCGAAGCGCAGCGCGCGTGCCTCGCCGGTGTCCCAGCTCGCCGGCAGCCACGGCCGGAAGCGCGGCACCAGGTGGTAGGGGATGTCGGCCAGGGTGGAACCGGCCAGCAGCCGCCGCAGGTGGGCGGCCACCTGCACCTGCCCCGGATGCGGGCGCAGCGCGTGCACCTCCTCGGCGAACGCGCCCAGGCGGCCGGCGAAGGCGTCCAGGGTCATCGCGGCGGCCAGGTCTGCCGTGTCCAGCATCTGCTCCAGCCGGTGCAGCGCCAGCACGCCCATCGCCAGCATCTGCGCGGTGCCGTTGTTCAGCGCCAGGCCTTCCTTGTAGGACAGCGACACCGGCACCAGGCCTGCGCGGCACAGCGCCTCGGCGCCCGGCATCCGCTCGCCCTGGAAGAAGGCCTCGCCGCCGCCGAGCAGGACGATGGCCAGGTGCGACAGCGGCGCCAGGTCGCCGGAGGCGCCCACCGAGCCCAGCTGCGGCACCACGGGCACGATCCCGGCGTTGAGCATGGCAGCCAGCGCCTGCAGGGTCTGCACGCGGATGCCCGAGTGCCCCTTGAGCAGCGTGTTGATGCGGATGCAGAGCATGGCCCGCACCACTTCCGGCGCCATGGGCTCGCCCACGCACACGGCATGGGTGACGATCAGGTTGCGCTGCAGCTCCTCGTGCAGCGAGCGCCCCGAGGGCGTCGCGCCGGGCAGTTCGTCGCGCAGCGGGTGCGCGCCCAGCAGCTTGTCGGCGTTGCTGCCGAAGCCGGTGGACACGCCGTAGATGGGCTCCTCGCGCCGCACCTGCTCGGCGAGGAAGTCGGCGGCGCGGGCCACCGCCTGCAGCGCGGCGGGATCGAGCTCGACCTGCGCGCCGTGGGCGACCGCGACCAGGCGGTCGCGGGTCAGGGAATGCCCGTCGAGGCGGATGGGTTTCATGGCAACCTGTTTCCAGCGTGTTCCGGCGCGGCGCCGACGTCAGCGCCCGGCCAGCGCGCGCGCCTGCTCCAGTTCGACCCGCAGCGTGCCGGCCAGTTCCTCGCGCGGCACCTCGAACTGCTGCTCGCGCAGCAGGTCCTTCACCGCAACCACGCCGCGCGCCAGCTCGTCCTCGCCGGCCAGGACCACGAAGCGGATCCCGGCGCGCGCGGCGTACTGGAACTGCTTGCCGACCTTGCGCGCCTCCATCTGCACCTCGGCGTTGATGCCGCCGGCGCGCAGGTGGCGGGCGATGTCCAGCGCCTCGGGCAGCTGCGACTCGTCCATCAGCGCCACCATCGCCTGCACGCAGCTCTCGGCAATGCCCTCGATCAGCCCCGCTTCCCGCAGCTGCCAGAACAGGCGGGTCAGGCCGATGGAGATGCCCACGCCCGGCAGCCGAGACCTGGTGTAGTGGCTCGCCAGGTCCTCGTAGCGGCCGCCGGAGCAGATCGACCCGATCTCGGGATGCTCGACCAGCTGGGTCTCGTAGACGGTGCCGGTGTAGTAGTCCAGGCCGCGGGCAATGGAGAAGTTCAGGCAGTAGGCCGACTCGGGCACGCCCATGGCGCGCACCAGCTCCAGCACCTGGCGCAGCTCGGCCGCGCCCGTGCGCAGAGCCTCGCCGGCGCCCTCGCCCGCCCCGGCCAGCACGCGGTCGATGCAGGCCAGCGCGTCGTCGTGCGACTGCGAGCGGATGCCCACGAAGGCCAGGATCCGGGCCACGGCGTCGGCCGGCAGGCCGAAATCGGGGCCGGTGAGGGTGTCGCGCACGTAATCGGCGCCGCGCTTGTCCAGCTTGTCGACCTCGCGCAGCACCAGCGCCTGCTGCTGCGGGTCGGCAACGCCCTGCGCCTCGAAGAAGCCGCGCATCAGCTTGCGGTTGTTGAGCTGGACGCGGAAGGCGCCGATGCCCAGCTCGGCGAACACGGCGTGGATGACCGCCACGACCTCGGCGTCGTAGCGGATGCTCAGCGCGTCCTTGCCGATCACGTCGATGTCGCACTGGTAGAACTCGCGGAAGCGGCCGCGCTGGGCGCGCTCGCCGCGGTACACGCGCTGCATCTGGTAGCGGCGGAAGGGAAAGCTGAGTTCGTGCTCGTGTTCGGCGACGTAGCGGGCCAGCGGCACGGTCAGGTCGAAGCGCAGCGCCAGTTCGGGCAGGCCGCCGTCGCCTGAGGCGGCGGCATTGGCCAGCGCGCCGGTGGACTGCACGAAGTACACCTGGCGCTCGGTCTCGCCGCCGGACTTGGTCAGCAGCACGTCCGACAGCTCGAACACCGGCGTCTCCACCGGCAGGAAGCCGAAGCGCTCGTAGTTGCGGCGGATGACGTCGAGCATGCGCTGGAAGGCGATCTGCTCGCGCGGCAACAGCTCCATGACGCCGGCCGGGGTGCGTGGCTTGATCAAGCGGGAAACTCCTGCGGGAGGTGCGTGAACGCGGCAATTCTACCTTGGCGCCACTTCCCGCGCCGGTCCCGGCGGTGCCCGGGAAGACAGGGCGGCGACGCGCCGCGGTCCGCACGGAGCCGTGCCGCATCGTCGAACCGCCCGGGCCGGGCCCGAGGCGCACGCCCGCCCCGGGGACAAAAAAAGAGAGCGGGCCGAAGCCCGCTCTCCCGGATCGCCCGAGGCGGCGCGGATCACTCCGCCGACACGCCCTCGCCTTCCTCAACCGCCTTGATCGACAGGCGGATGCGGCCCTGCTTGTCCACTTCCAGCACCTTGACCTTGACCACGTCGCCTTCCTTCAGCTTGTCGGAGACCTTCTCCACGCGCTCGCTGGAGATCTGCGAGACGTGCACCAGGCCGTCCTTGCCCGGCAGGATGGTCACGAACGCGCCGAAGTCCATGATCTTGGCGACCTTGCCCTCGTAGATGCGGCCCGGCTCCACGTCCGAGGTGATCTGCTCGATGCGCGCCTTGGCCGCCTGCGCCGCCGCTGCGTTCACCGAGGCGATGACGATGGTGCCGTCGTCCTGGATGTCGATCTGCGTGCCGGTTTCCTTGGTGATGCCCTGGATCGTCGCGCCGCCCTTGCCGATCACCTCGCGGATCTTGTCCGGGTGGATCTTGATGGTCAGCAGGCGCGGGGCGTACTCCGACAGCTCGGCGCGCGGCGCACTGAGGGCCTTGGCCATCTCGCCGAGGATGTGCAGCCGGCCGGCCTTCGCCTGCGCCAGGGCCTGCTTCATGATCTCCTCGGTGATGCCCTCGATCTTGATGTCCATCTGCAGAGCGGAGACGCCCTCGGCGGTGCCGGCGACCTTGAAGTCCATGTCGCCCAGGTGGTCCTCGTCGCCGAGGATGTCCGACAGCACCACGAAGTCGTCGCCTTCCTTCACCAGGCCCATCGCGATGCCCGCCACCGGCGCCTTCACCGGCACGCCGGCGTCCATCAGCGCCAGCGAGCTGCCGCAGACGGAGGCCATGGACGAGGAACCGTTGGACTCGGTGATCTCCGAGACCACGCGCACGGTGTACGGGAACTCCTCGATGGTCGGCATCACCGCCAGCACGCCGCGCTTGGCCAGGCGGCCGTGGCCGATCTCGCGGCGCTTGGGCGCGCCGAAGCGGCCGCACTCGCCCACCGAGTACGGCGGGAAGTTGTAGTGGAACAGGAAGTTCTCGCGGTACTCGCCGGTGACCGCGTCGATGATCTGCCCGTCGCGCGCCGTGCCCAGGGTGGTGACCACGATGGCCTGGGTCTCGCCGCGGGTGAACATGGCCGAGCCGTGGGTGCGCGGCAGCACGCCGGTCTTCACGGTGATGGGGCGCACGGTGTCCAGCGCGCGGCCGTCGATGCGGACCTTCGTCGACAGCACCGCGTCGCGCATGGTGCGGTACTCCAGCTCGCCGAATTCCTTGGCCAGCTCGCCGGCGGCCCAGCCTTCGGCGAGCGCGCGCGCGCCCAGCGACTCCAGCACGTCCTTGCGGACGGCGGCGATGGCCTCGCGGCGCTGCAGCTTGTCGCGGATCTGGAAGGCCTCGGCCAGGCGGCCGCCGACGGCTTCCTTCAGCGCGGCGACCAGCGCCTCGTTCTTGGCCGGGGCCACCCAGTCGGACGGCCGGGTGCCGGCCTCGACGGTCAGCTCGTTGATCGCGTTGATGACCTTCTGCATCTCGCGGTGGCCGAACATCACCGCGCCCAGCATGACCTCCTCCGACAGCAGCGCCGCCTCGGACTCGACCATCAGCACCGCGTTGGAGGTGCCGGCCACGACCAGCTCCAGCTGCGATTCCTTCAGCTCGGTGGCGGTCGGGTTGAGGATGTACTGGCCGTCCTTGTAGCCGACCTTGGCGGCGCCGATCGGGCCCTTGAACGGGGTGCCGGCCAGGGCCAGCGCGGCCGAGGCGCCGATCATGGCGGGGATGTCGCCGTCGATCTCCGGGTTCAGCGACATCACCGTGGCGATGATCTGGACCTCGTTCTTGTAGTCCTCCGGGAACAGCGGCCGGATCGGGCGGTCGATCAGGCGGGAAATCAGCGTTTCCTTCTCGGTCGGGCGGCCCTCGCGCTTGAAGAAGCCGCCGGGGATGCGGCCGCCGGCGTAGAACTTCTCCTGGTAGTCCACGGTGAGCGGGAAGAAGTCCTGCCCTTCGCGCGCGCTCCTGGCGGCGACGGCGGTGACCAGCAGTACGGTGTCGTCCATCTTGACGATGACCGCGCCGCTGGCCTGGCGGGCGACCTCGCCCGTCTCCAGCGTCACGGTGTGCTTGCCGTACTGGAAGGTTTTGGTGATTTTTGCCACGTTGATTCCTTGGATGCTGCTGGCGGATTGACCGGATGCGGCCCCTGCCGCATGCGGGTGGCCGGAGGTCCCGGCCGCTGGCGGATGTTGCGCCCCCGGACGCGGTCCTGGGGATGTTGCGGGGTCGGGGGGCCACCGCGTCCGGCGGCGCCCGAAATGCAAACCGCGGCGCATCTCTGCGCCGCGGCGGGGTCTTGCATCAGCGACGCAGGCCGAGCTTCTCGATCAGGCCCTTGTAGCGTTCGTTGTCTTTGCGCTTGAGGTAGTCCAGCAGGCTGCGGCGGCGGTTGACCAGCTGCAGCAGGCCGCGGCGGCTGTGGTGGTCCTTCTTGTGGACCTTGAAGTGCTCGGTCAGCTGCTCGATGCGGGCGGTCAGCAGGGCGACCTGGACTTCCGGCGAACCGGTGTCGTTGGCACCGCGCTGGTTGTCCTGGATGATCTTCTGGGTGTCGATGGACATGGGTGTTTTCTCTCGATGCGAGGCCGGCAGGAACGCGTGCGCGCACCGCCCGACCCGCCGCTTGCGGAAGGCCGCCCGTGGGGCGGAAGGGTTTTGCCCAGGGAAAAAGGCGCGCGAATTGTACCTGCTGGGGCCTTGCCCAACAAGGCGTTAGGCGACGACCGGACGGACGGCGCTCAGCTCGCGCCCTGTCCGCCCGGCCTGAACAGCCGCTGCGGCGAGAGCCGGCCGCCGGCTTCCACGCGTCCCAGACCCAGCGGCACGCCGCCCGGCGCGAACACCGCCGCCGGGTCCGCGGGCGGCCAGGGCCCGCGCAGCCGCTGCCCCTGGCCGAAGCGCAGGGCCTCGGCCTCGGGCAGTTCCACCCGCGGGAACCCGGCCAGGCCGGCGGCCAGTGGCAGCAGCAGCGCGTCCAGGGCGGCCTCGTCCCCGGCCAGCGCCTGCAGGGCGTCCAGGGTGTGCATGCGCGGCTGCCTGAACGGCTCCACCCACAGCCGGCGCAGGCTGGCGATGTGCGCGCCGCAGCCGAGGGCCTCGCCCAGATCGCGCGCCAGGCTGCGGATGTAGGTGCCCGAGCCGCAGGTCACGCGCAGGCGCAGCCGCCCGGGCTGCAGCTCCAGCAGTTCGATGGCGTGGACCACGACCTCGCGCACTGGCGCCTCGATCGCCTCGCCGCGCCGCGCCCGCGCGTAGAGCGGCTCCCCGCCCTGCTTGAGCGCGGAATAGACCGGCGCGCGCTGCCGCAGCACGCCGGTGAAGCCGGCCAGCGCCGCCTCGACCGCGGCGCGGTCCAGCGCCGGCACCGGGCGCTGGCGCAGCACCTGGCCGTCGGCGTCGTCGGTGTCGGTGGTGGTGCCGAGCACGATGCCGGCCTCGTAGGCCTTGTCCGCGCCCAGCAGCAGGCCGGCGATCTTGGTGGCCTCGCCGAAGCACAGCGGCAACAGGCCGGTGGCCAGCGGATCCAGGCTGCCGGTGTGGCCGCCCTTCTCGGCGCGAAACAGGCGGCGCGCGGCCTGCAGCGCGGCGTTGGAGCTCATGCCCGCCGGCTTGTCCAGCAGCAGGATGCCGTCGAGGGCGCGGTGGCGGGTGTTGGGGCGGTTCATGGCATCAGGTCGTCGGCCCGGCGCGGCCGGCTTGCCGGGGACGCACCGGGGCCCGCGGCCGTCCCGCATCGCGGGCGGCCGGCGCGGCCGGCCGCTATGCGTCCGAACCGCCCGGCGGGTTGTCCCGCAGCAGCGCGTCGATGCGCTCGCCGCGGTCCACGGAGTCGTCGTAGTGGAAATGCAGCTCCGGCACGTGGCGCAGCTTGACCCGCCGCGCCAGCTCCATGCGGATGTCGCGCGCCATCTCGCGCAGCGCCGCCACCGCCTCGGCCGAACGCTCGGGCAGCAGCGCGGTGACGAAGACCTTGGCGTGGGCCAGGTCGCGGCTGACCTCCACGTCCGAGACGCTGACCGACGGCAGGCCGTGCTCGCGCACGGCCTCGTGCACCAGCGCCCCCAGCTCGCGGCGGAGCTGGGCGGAAACGCGGTCGGTGCGGTGGAACGACTTGGTCGGCATGGCTTACAGCGTGCGCTGCACTTCGATGCGCTCGAAGCACTCGATCTGGTCGCCCGGGCGCACGTCGTTGTACTCCTTCACGCCGATGCCGCACTCGGTGCCGTTGCGCACCTCGTCCACGTTCTCCTTGAAGCGGCGCAGCGACTCCAGCTCGCCCTCGAAGATGACCGTGTTGTCGCGCAGCACGCGGATGGGCTTGCTGCGCTTGACCACGCCCTCGACCACCATGCAGCCGGCGACGGCGCCGAACTTGGAGCTGCGGAAGACGTCGCGCACCTCGGCGATGCCGATGATCTCCTCGCGGATCTCCTTGCCCAGCAGGCCGGAAGCCACCTGCTTCACCTGGTCGATCACGTCGTAGATGATCGAGAAGTAACGCAGGTCGACGCCGTTGGCCTCGATGATGCGGCGGGCCGAGGCGTCGGCGCGGACGTTGAAGCCGATCACCGTGGCCTTGGTGGTGGCCGCCACGTTGGCGTCGGACTCGGTGATGCCGCCCACGCCCGAGCTGATGACGTTGATCCGGATCAGCTCGTTGGACAGCGCGGTCAGCGACTGCTTGAGCGCCTCCACCGAGCCCTGCACGTCCGCCTTCACGACCAGGTTGAGCACCTGCTGGCCCTCGCCCTGGCCCATCTGGGCCATGATGTCCTCCATGCGGTTGCCGGCCTGCTTGACCAGGCGCGACTCGCGGCGCTTGGCCTCGCGCTGCTGCGCCACGTCCTTGGCCAGGCGCTCGTCCTTGACCACGACGAAGTCGTCGCCGGCGTCCGGCACGCCCGACAGGCCCAGCACCTGCACCGGGATCGACGGGCCGGCGCTGTCAGGCTGGCCGCCGGTCTCGTCGAACAGCGCGCGCACGCGGCCGTACTGGATGCCGCACACCAGGTAGTCGCCCTTCTTCAGGCGGCCCTGCTGCACCAGCACCGTGGCGACCGGGCCGCGGCCCTTGTCCAGCGAGGACTCGATGACGGTGCCGCTGGCGCGGCCCTCGGGCACCGCCCGCAGCTCCAGCACCTCGGCCTGCAGCGAGATGGCGTCCAGCAGGTCGTCCACGCCCTGGCCGGTCTTGGCCGACAGCTCCACCATCTGGGTATCGCCGCCGAACTCCTCGGCCACCACCTGCTCGGCCAGCAGCTCGTTCTTCACGCGCAGCGGGTCGGCGTCGGACTTGTCGATCTTGTTGATGGCCACGATCAGCGGCACGCCGGCCGCCTTCGCGTGCTGGATGGCTTCCTTCGTCTGCGGCATGACGCCGTCGTCGGCCGCCACCACCAGCACCACGATGTCGGTCAGCTTGGCGCCGCGCGCGCGCATCGAGGTGAAGGCCGCGTGGCCGGGAGTGTCCAGGAAGCTGATGACGCCCTTGGGCGTCTCGACGTGGTAGGCGCCGATGTGCTGGGTGATGCCGCCGGCCTCGCCGTGCGCGACCTTGGTGCGGCGGATGTAGTCCAGCAGCGAGGTCTTGCCGTGGTCGACGTGGCCCATGATGGTGACCACCGGCGGGCGCGGTGCGCGCTCGCCCTGGGCCTCTTCCACGTGCGCCAGCAGCTCGCTTTCGGCGTCGTCGCTGTCGGCGCGCACGGCCTTGTGGCCCAGCTCCTCGGTGACCAGCACCGCGGTGTCGTGGTCGATGGTCTGGGTGATGGTGGCCATCACGCCCATCTTGAACAGCGCCTTGACCACGTCGCCGCCCTTGAGCGCGAGCTTCTGCGCCAGGTCGGCCACGGTGATGGATTCGCCGATGGCGACCTCGCGCACGACCGGGGCGGTCGGGCGCTCGAAGCCGCCGGCGCCGGCGGAGCGGGACTCCTGGCGGCGCGGCTTGGGCTTGCCGCCCCGCGCAGGCGAGCTCG
>DASRYN010000271.1:0-9806 GCA_035687185.1 Pseudoxanthomonas sp.
TAGAGCGCGTTGATCACCTCGCAGTCCGAGCCGGTCTGGAACGCGTAGGGCTGCTTCAGCTCGCGCTTGAGCTCGCGGTGGTTGTAGATCTCGCCGTTGACCGCCAGCGCCAGGCCGCCGTCCTCGGACAGCAGCGGCTGCGAGCCGCCGGCCGGGTCGACGATGGCCAGCCGCTCGTGCACCAGGATCGCCCCGGCGTCCAGGTACACGCCGCTCCAGTCGGGGCCACGGTGGCGCTGGCGCTGCGACAGGTCCAGCGATTGCCGCCGCAGCGCCTGCAGGTCGTCGCCGGGCTGCAGGCCGAAGATGCCGAAGATCGAACACATGGGGGGGGGACTCCTGGCTAGGGTGGTGAGGTGATGTCGTGGATCGGGCCGTGGCGGCCGGGCGGCGCCGGGCACAAAAAAACCCGCATCGGCCGATGCGGGTTTCCTGGTGACCTGGCTGTACCGCCCTATGCCCGGTCGCGCCCCCGCATCGGTCGCGCACGATTGTTCGCCGCGTTATTGCGGTTGGAACCGTTGGCGTTGGCGGCGTGGAACGCAAGCATGGCGCCGACGTTAACCGGCCCTCCGGCCGGCCGCAACCGTTGCAGGGGCAACTGACGTGCCGCTCACGCCCCGCGGCCAATACTCGCGGCGCCCGGCCGCTCGGATCGAGGGGAGACACCGTTTGAACGACACCGCCCAACGCCTCGCCCGCACCGCGCAGGTGGTCGCGCGCCTGGCGCGCCACCGCCGCGTACTGACCGGCCTGGACTGGACCCAGGCGCCGCCGGCCGACCCGGCCATCGCCGACGCTTCGGGCGTCGCCGCCGCGCGCGCCTTCGCGGCGGACCTGGAATCGCTGGGCCCGGCCTTCGTCAAGCTCGGGCAATCGCTCTCCACCCGCCCGGACCTGGTGCCGCCGGCCTACATCGACGCCCTGGACCGCATCCAGGACGAGGTGGCGCTGGTGGAGACCGAGGTGATCGAGCGCATCATCGAGCAGGAGCTCGGCGCGCGGCCGGCACGGCTGTTCCAGAGCTTCGACCCGGTGCCGCTGGCGGCGGCCTCGCTGGCGCAGGTGCACCGCGCGGTGCTGCGCGACGGCCGCGAGGTGGCGGTCAAGGTGCAGCGTCCGGGCATGGATGCGGCGATCCGGCTGGATCTGGAAGTGCTCTCCGGGCTGGCCGGCACCGCCGACGCGCTGACCCAGGCCGGGCGCCGCCTGCACTTCGCCGACTGGATCGCCGAGTTCCGCAAGGTGCTGCTGCTGGAGCTGGACTACCGCCGCGAGGCCGAGAACCTGGACCGCTTCCGCGAGCGCCTGTCGGCCTACCGCCACCTGCGGGTGCCGGCGCCGATCTGGGGCATGGTCACCCCGCGCGTGCTGACCATGGAGCTGGTGCACGGCGCCAAGGTCACCAGCGTCTCGGGCCTGCGCCGCACCGAGATGGACCTGGCCACGCCGGCGGCCGAGCTGATGCGCGCGTACCTGGACCAGGTGTTCGTCCACGGCGACATCCACGCCGACCCGCATCCGGGCAACGTGCTGCTGTGCACCGACGGCCGCCTGGCGCTGATCGACCTGGGCATGGTGACGCAGGTGCCGCCGCGCATGCGCGAGCGCCTGCTCAAGCTGCTGTTCGCCGCGGTGGACGCGCGCGGCGAGGACGTGGCGCGCGAGCTGGTGGCCATCGGCACGCGCCTGGAGGACTACGACGACGCCGCCTTCTGCCGCGACACCGGCCAGCTGGTGGCGCGCTACGCCACCGGAGGCCGCCGCACCTCCGAGGGCCGGCTGCTGCTGGAACTGGTCGGCTGCGCGGCCGAGCACGGCCTGCGCGTGCCGCCGGAGATCAGCCTGCTGGGCAAGACGCTGCTCAACCTGGAACGCGCGGCCGACGCGCTGGACCCGGACATGGACGTGCGCTGCCTGGTGGAGTCGCACCTGGAGTCGATCATGCGCGCCCGACTGCGGCACGCCTTCTCCACCTCGATCATCGCCAGCGAGCTGCTCGAGGTGCAGGGCCTGTTGCGCGATGCGCCGCGCAAGGTCTCCGACACGCTCTCGCTGCTGGCCGAGAACCGGCTGCAGGTGCGCCTGGCCGGGCTCGACAACTCGCCGCTGATGGAGAACATGCAGAAGATCGCCAACCGCATCGCCGCGGCCGTGGTGACCGCCGCGCTGCTGATCTCCTCGGCGATGCTGATGCGGGTGGAGACCGAGGCCCAGCTGTTCGGCTATCCGGCGCTGGCCGTGCTGCTGTTCCTGGTGGCCACGGTGCTGGGCCTGACCATCGCCGTCAGCGCCCTGCTGCGCGACCGCCGCGCGCGGCCCACGGAGCAGCAGGGACCGCATTGAGCCCGGCCGCGGGGCTCGCCTGGAGGAGCAGGCGCTCGACGAGGCGGCCGTACAGCGCCGGCAGCGCTTCCAGGTCAGCCACCGCCACGTGCTCGTCCACCTGGTGGATGCTGGCGTTGACCGGGCCCACCTCGATGCACTGCGCGCCCAGCGGGGCTATGAAGCGCGCGTCGGAGGTGCCGCCGCCGGTGCTCTCCTCCGGCGGGGCGCCGGCGAACTCCGCCAGCACCTCCCGCGCCACCGCGCGCAGGCGCCCCTCCGGCGTGTAGAACGGTTCGCCGCTGCGGTGCCAGCGCAGGTCGTATTCCAGCCCGTGCCGGTCCAGCAGCGCGGCGACCTCCGCCTCCAGCCGCGGCGCGTCCCAGTGCGGGTTGTAGCGCAGGTTGAAGGCCACCTGCAGCTCGCCCGGGATCACGTTGCCGGCCCCGGTGCCGGCGTGGATGTTGGATATCTGCAGGCTGGTGGGGGGGAAGCTCTCGTAGCCACCGTCCCAGGTCCGCGCGGCCAGCTCGGCCAGCGCGGGCGCGGCCAGGTGGATCGGGTTGCGCGCCTTGTGCGGATAGGCCACGTGGCCCTGCACGCCCTTGACCACGAGGCTGGCCGACAGCGAACCGCGACGGCCCACGCGCAGCAGGTCGCCCAGCTTCGCGGTCGAGGACGGCTCGCCGGTGATGCACCAGTCGATGCGCTGCCCGCGCGCGCGGAAAATGTCGGCCACCTTGCGCACGCCCTCGATCGCGTCGCCTTCCTCGTCGGAGGTGAGCAGCACGCCCAGGGTGCCCGGATGGTCCGGATGCGCGGCGACGAAGCGTTCGGCCGCCACCACGAATGCGGCCACGCTGCCCTTCATGTCGGCGGCGCCGCGCCCGTACAGCGTGCCGTCCCGAACTTCCGGCGCGAAGGGGTCGCTGCGCCACGCCTCGCGCGGCCCCGGCGGGACCACGTCGGTATGCCCCAGCAGCACCAGCACGGGGCCCTCGCCGGAACCGTGGGTGGCCCAGAGGTTGTCGACCGCGCCGAAGCGCAGGTGCTCGATGGCGAAGCCCGCGCGCGCGAGCCTTCCGGCGACCAGGGCCTGGCAGCCGGCGTCGTCCGGCGTGACGGAGGGGCGCGCGATCAGCTCGCGCGCCAGGTCAAGCACATCGCTCATCTGGTCGGCTTCCCGGGAGGCCCGCCGATTGTAGCCGGCGCGCGCAATGCAGCGGCGTCGCCGCTGATTGCCGCAGGCGTCCTACGGGAACAGCTTCCTGAAGCCGTTGTCGGAGAAGCCCTGGCTGAAGCCGCCGTCGTCCCTCACCACCACGGGCCTGCGGATCAGCTGCGGATGCTCGCGCAGCAGCAGCTTCCACTCGGCCTGGCTGCCCGGCGACTTGCGCGCCTCCGGCAGCTGGCGCCAGGTGGTCGAGGACCTGTTCACCAGCGCGTCGAAGCCGCCGGCCTTCCCGGCCCACTCCACCAGCGTCTCCGGCGAGGGCTTGTCGTCGCGGTAGTCGACGAAGGTGTAGGGCACGCCGAAGCGGTCGAGCCACCGGGTCGCCTTCTTGCAGGTGTCGCAGTTCTTCAGGCCGTAGATCGTGGTCATGCCCTCACCCGCGCAGCAGCTCGTTGATGCTGGTCTTGGCGCGGGTCCGGGCGTCGACCTGCTTGACGATCACCGCGCAGTACAGCGAATGGCTGCCGTCGGCGGCCGGCAGCGAGCCGGACACCACCACGCTGCCCGGCGGCACGTAGCCGTAGGAGATCTCGCCGGTGGCGCGGTTGTAGATGCGGGTGGACTGGCCGATGAACACGCCCATGCCGATGACGCTGTGGTGGCCGACGACCACGCCCTCCACCACCTCCGAGCGCGCGCCGATGAAGCAGTGGTCCTCGATGATGGTCGGGCTGGCCTGCAGCGGCTCGAGCACACCGCCGATGCCGGCGCCGCCGGAGATGTGGCAGTGCTTGCCCACCTGCGCGCAGGAACCCACCGTGGCCCAGGTGTCGACCATGGTGCCCTCGCCCACGTGCGCGCCGATGTTCACGAAGCTGGGCATCAGCACCACGTCCCTGCCCAGGTGCGCGCCGCGGCGGGCGACGGTGCCCGGCACCACGCGCACGCCAAGCTTGCGGAACTCGGCCTCGCCGTAGCTGTCGAAGCGGGCCGGCACCTTGTCCCAGAACGGGGCCGGGGCGCCCTCCATCACCGCCATGTCGTTGACGCGGAAGTACAGCAGCACGGCCTTCTTCAGCCACTCGTTGACCTGCCAGCCGCCCTTGCCGTCCGGCTCGGCCACGCGGAACTCGCCGCTCTCCAGGCCGTCGATCACGCGCTCGACCAGCGGCCGCGTGGAGCCCTCGATCTCGTCCAGGGTCAGCGCCGCGCGGCGCTCGAACGCGCTCTCGATCGAGAACTTCAGCTCGGCCACGCCCGTGCCGGGGGGGGCGGCGGCGCGCTTGCGCGCGGTCTTGCGGGCGGGGGTCTTCTTGGGCGTCTGGGCCATCAGCGTGGGGCTCCTGGCGGATTGTCGGGGCTGTCGGGGTCCAGGCGCTGGCGCAGGGCCTCGCGCAGCGCCTGCTGCGCGGCCTCGTCCAGCGGCCGGTCGTGTTCGTCGGTGATCTGGAACAGGTCCTCGGCGCGCTCGCCGAAGGTGGCGATGCGCGCGTCGTGCACGCGCAGGCGGCAGGCGCGCAGCGCCTGCGCCACGTCGGCCAGCAGCCCCGGGCGGTCCGGGCACACCAGGCCCAGCAGGCTGCGGCGGCCGTCGCCGGTGGTGCTGAACTCGATGCGCGGCGCGAAGCGGAAGTGGCGCAGCTGCCGCGGCGCGGCGCGGCGCGGCGCCCGCACCTGGTCCAGCGCGCCGGACAGCGCCTGGCGCAGCGCCGCCTCCAGCTGGGCCGGGTCGCCGCTGGCGAAGCTATCGGCCGGCAGCACCTCGAAGGTGTCGAACACGGTGCCGTGCGGGCCCATCAGCACGCGCGCCTGGTGCACGCCGTAGCCGTGGCGGTCCAGGGTGGCGACGATGGCGGCGAACAGGCCGTCGCGGTCGGGCGAGTGCACGAACACTTCCAGCGCGTCGCCGTGCCCGCTGCCGCAGCCGCCGATAAGCCGCACCGCGACCTGGGTGCCGCCCTTGCGCACTTCCACCAGCGAGGCCGCCTGCCACGCCAGCTGCTCGGGGCGGAAACGCAGGAAACTCTCGTCCGGCATTTCGGCGAACTGGCGGCCGATGGTGTCGTCGTCGTAGCCGTCGGCGCGCATCAGCGCGCGCGTGGCCTCGCGGCCCTCGGCCACGCGCGCTTCGGCGTCCACCGGCACCTCCAGGCCTTCGCGCAGCACGCGGCGCGTGGCCAGGTACAGGTCGGCCAGCAGGCGGTCCTTCCAGGCGTTCCACAGCTTGGGGCTGGTGCCGGCGATGTCGGCGCAGGTCAGCAGGTAGAGGTAGTCCAGACGCTCGCGGTCGCCGACCAGGCGGGCGAAGGCGTGCACCACCTCCGGGTCGGAGATGTCCTGCTTCTGGGCGGTGACCGACATGCGCAGGTGCTGCTCCACCAGCCAGGCCACCAGCCCGGTGTCGGCGTCGCTCAGGCCGTGCGCGGCGCAGAACTCGCGCGCGTCCACCGCGCCCAGCTCGGAGTGGTCGCCGCCGCGGCCCTTGGCGATGTCGTGGAACAGGCCGGCCAGCAGCAGCAGCTCGGGCTTGCGCAGCCGCGGCCACACCTCGTGGGCGATGGAGAAGCGCTCGTCCGCGCCGGCGGCGAAGCCGGCGATGTTCCGCAGCACCATCAGCGTGTGCTGGTCCACCGTGTACACGTGGAACAGGTCGAACTGCATGCGCCCGGACACCTGGGCGAAGGCCGGCACGTACTGGCCCAGCACGCCCAGGCGCGCCAGGCGCGTGAGCGTCTCCACCGGGCGCGGGCCGCGCAGCAGCGCCATGAAGCGCTCGCGCGCGGCGGGGCCGGCCTCGATGTAGGCCGGCAGCCGCGGCAGCGTTTCGGCCAGCGCGCGCGCGGTGCGCGAATGCAGCCCGCGCGCCTGCGGATGGGCGGCCCAGGTGGCGAACAGGGCCAGCACCTCGCGCAGGTCGCCCTCCGGCCAGTACGGCCCGGAGGCGGCCAGGTAGCCGCGCAGGAGCACGAAGTCCCCGTCCAGCGGCTGCGGCGCGGCCTCGCCGTCGAACGTCTCCTCGAAGCGCTGCAGCAGCCGGTCGCTGATGCGCCGCACGATGGCCGCGCTGCGGTAGAAACCCTGCATCATCTTCTCGACGCCGAGGCTGTGGGCGTCGTCGGCGAAACCCAGCCGCTGGGCCAGCGCCTTCTGGTAGTCGAAGCGCAGGCGCTCCTCGGGGCGCCCCGCCACCAGGTGCAGGCCGAAGCGCAGGCAGCCCAGGGCGCGGCGCTCGCGCGCCAGCGCGGCGGCCTCGTCCGGGCCGAGGTGGCCCAGGCCGACCACCGCCTCCAGGTCGCGCAGCCCGCCGGGGCCGTCCTTGATGTTGGGCTCGAGGTTGTCGGAAGTGTCGCCGTGGCGCTGGTGGCGCGCGCGCAGTTCCTCGCGCTTGGCCTCGAAGAAGTCGCGCGCCGGCCACGCCCGCGCGGGCGAGATGGCCTCGGCCAGCGCCGTCCGCGCGACGGCATCGGCCGCCACCGGCCGCGATTCCAGCAGCGCGGTCAGGATGGTCTGGTCGGCGGCCGCGGCGGCGGTGCACTCGGCGGGCGAGCGCACCGCGTGGCCCACCGGCAGCCCGGCGTCCCACAGCAGCGCGAAGAAGCGCGCGAGCGCGGCCTCGTGCGCCTGCTGCGCCTCGGCCTCGGCCAGCACCAGCACGTCGATGTCCGAGCGCGGGAACAGTTCGCCGCGGCCGTAGCCGCCGACCGCGAACAGCGCCAGCGGTGCGCCGGCGGGCAGGCAGCGCGCCCAGGCATCGCGCAGGATGGCGTCCACCGCGCGGGCGCGCAGCGCCAGCAGGCGGTCGATGTCCACGCCTGGCCCGTAGCGCCGGGCCAGGCGCGCGTCGGTCTGGGCCAGTCCTTCGCGGGCGCGGGCGGTCCAGCCGGCGTCGTCGCCGGGCGCCTCCCCGGCCTGCGGCACGGCGCCCATGCCCGCGCTCACGCCGGGGGCTGCTGGCCGGGAGCCAGCGTCAGCACGTCCACCCCGTCCTCGGTGACCGCCACGGTGTGCTCCCACTGCGCCGAGAGCTTGCGGTCCTTGGTCACGACGGTCCAGCCGTCCGGCAGCACGCGGGTGTGGCGGCTGCCCTCGTTGATCATGGGTTCGATGGTGAAGGTCATGCCCGGCCGCAGGACCATGCCCTCGCCCGGGCGGCCGTAGTGCAGCACCTGCGGCTCGTCGTGGTAGACCTTGCCGATGCCGTGGCCGCAGTACTCGCGCACCACCGAGAAGCGCTCGGATTCGGCATAGGCCTGGATCGCGTGGCCGATGTCGCCCAGGGTGGCGCCCGGCCTCACGGCGCGGATGCCGCGCCACATGGCCTCGAAGGTCGTCTCCACCAGGCGGCGCGCCATCACCGACGGCGTGCCGACGTAGTACATGCGGCTGGTGTCGCCGTGCCAGCCGTCCTTGATGACGGTCACGTCGATGTTGAGGATGTCCCCGTCCCTGAGCACCTTCCCCTCGCTGGGGATGCCGTGGCAGATCACGTTGTTGACCGAGGTGCACACGGTCTTGGGATAGCCGCGGTAGCCCACGTTGGCGGGGATCGCGCCCTGCACCTTGACGATGTGGTCGTGGCAGATGCGGTCCAGTTCCCCGGTGGTCACCCCCGGCTTCACGTACGGCGCCACCATCTCCAGCACCTCGGCGGCCAGGCGGCCGGCGACGCGCATCTGTTCGATTTCCTCGGGGGTCTTCAGGTGCAGGCTCATCCCGGGATTATCCCCCATTCTCGGGGCTGGCTGAACGCGGCCGCGACGCGCCAGCCAGCCGACGCCTGCCTATTCATGTTTGCTACGGGCGCGCCCCGCACCGTTCGACGGGGTGACATGAATGTGACGCACAACGTCAATTTCTGTTAAAAGGTCGCCCCGTTTCGCCTTGTCCGTCACGGTTTCCCCTGTTCAGCAACCGGGGACGCCTCGGCCCCAGGCGGAAAACACGGGGGACGAACGCGACGGAAAGCTGGCACGCATCCTGCGACTGAGCCCGCAGCCGGCGCAACCACCCCGCGCCCGACACAACGGAGACAGCACCATGAAGCAGATGAAGCTGGCCCTGGCCGCCGCCCTGGCCCTCGCCGCCACCGGCAACGCCACCGCCGCCACCGACACCACCACGTTCCAGGTCCGGATCACCGTCACCGAATCCTGCGAGTTCAGGACCGGCGGCTCGGACGTGAACTTCCCGGACAAGGTCCGTTCCTCCGCCGGGGACGTCACCGCCACCGGCGCGCTGGTGGTCAACTGCACCACCGGCACCCCCTACGCCATCGGCCTGGACCAGGGCACCTACGGCTCGTCGGTGACCAGCCGCCTCATGAAGCACGCCACCGGCACCGCCACCATCCCCTACAGCCTGTACCGCGACGCGGCCATGACCCAGAACTGGGGCGACGCCGCCGGCGCCACCCAGCCGGGCGTGGGCAACGGCAGCGACCAGACGGTGCAGGTCTACGGCCGCGTTCTGGGCAGCAGCAACGTCAACGTGCCGGCCGGCGACTACGCCGATACCATCACCGCGACGATCACCTACTGACCGCGGCGGGGTGGCGATGGAGGGCTTGCTGCGAACCGGGCCGGCACGCGTCCGCGCGGCCGCCCTCCGCGCCGCCCGGCTGTTGCTGCCTGCGGCAATCGCGCTGGCGGGCACGGCCGCGCAGGCGGCCGACCTGCAGGTCAACCCGATCCTGGTGGAGTTCGCCCCGGGCGAGCAGTCCCAGGCGCTGTGGCTGACCAACACCGGCACCGAACCGCTTCGCGCCCAGGTTCGCGTCTCCGGCTGGACCCAGCAGGACGGCCAGGAGCGGCTGGAACCCAGCCGCGACCTGGTTCCCAGCCCGGCCATCCTGGAGGTGGCGGCCGGCCAGCGACAGCTGGTGCGGCTGGTCCGCCCGCGCCCGCAGCCGCTGCCCGTCGAGGCGGCCTACCGGCTGACAGTGGACGAACTGCCGCGCGAGCGTGCCGCGGGCCAGGACCCGGGCCTGCAATTCCTCCTGCGCTACTCGATCCCGGCGTTCGTGCTGGCCGAAGGCACCGCGCCGCTGAGTCCCTCGCGCCAGGCGGGCGCCGCGCCCGCGCCGCCCCCGACCCTGGGGGCGCGCCTGCTGCCGCGGGAGGGCGGCAGCGTGCTGGAGGTGGCCAATCCCGGTCGCCAGCGCGTCCGCCTCAGCGCGCTGGCCTGGGTGGACCGGGCCGGCCGGCGCACCGAACTGGTCCCGGGGCTGGTGGGCTACGTGCTGGCCGGGCAGCGCATGCAGTGGCCCGTTCCCCTTTCCGCGCAGGCGCTGGCCGCCGGCGGCAGCCTG
>DASRYN010000272.1:0-4957 GCA_035687185.1 Pseudoxanthomonas sp.
CGGGATGCGCGCCGCCCGCCGGCCTCACTCGTACCCGAAGGCCTTCAGCGCCGCCTCGTCGTCGGACCAGCCCTCGCGCACGCGCACCCAGGTTTCCAGGAACACCTTGCGGCCGAACAGGCGCTCCATCTGCTGCCGCGCCTTGCTCCCGATCTCGCGCAGGCGCGCGCCGCCCTTGCCGATGACGATGGGCTTCTGCCCCTCGCGCTCGACCCAGATGACCGCGCCGATGCGCAGCAGCTCGCCGTCCTCGGCGAAGCGCTCGACCTCGACCGTCGTGGCGTACGGCAGCTCGTCGCCCAGCTGGCGCATCAGCTGCTCGCGCACCAGTTCGCCGGCCAGGAAGCGCTGGCTGCGGTCGGTGATCTCGTCCTCGTCGTACACCGGCGGCGCCTCGGGCAGCAGCGCCAGCAGGTCGCGCACCAGCGCCTCCAGGCCCTTGCGCTTGAGCGCCGAGACCGGATGCACCGCGGCGAAGTCGCGGCCCTGGCCGACCTGCGCCAGGAACGGCAGCAGCATCGACTTGTCCTTGAGGCGGTCGACCTTGTTGACCACCAGCACCACGGGGATGCCGGCCTGGCGCAGCACGTCGAAGGCCAGGCCGTCCTCCTCGTCCCAGCGCCCGGCCTCGACCACCATCAGCGCCGCGTCCACGCCCTCCAGCGCGCCGCGCGCGGTGCGGTTCATCACCCGGCTCATCGCCGAGGCCTTGTAGCGGCCCTGTTCGCGATGCAGGCCGGGCGTGTCCACCAGCAGCAGCTGGCCGCCCTCGACGGTGGCGATGCCCAGCAGCCGGTGGCGGGTGGTCTGCGGCCGGTTGGAGACGATGCTGACCTTGGCGCCCACCAGGGCGTTGACCAGGGTGGACTTGCCGACGTTGGGACGGCCGACGACGGCGACGCTGCCGCAGCGGTGGGTTTCAGGGGTTTCGGGATTCACTCGTGGACGCTCATGGATGCCGGTGCGCGGATTCCAGCCGCTCCAGCGCGGCGGCCGCGGCGGCCTGTTCGGCCAGCCGCCGCGAGGTGCCGCGGCCCTCGGCACTGACCGGCGGCTCGCTCAGGGTACACCGGGCCAGGAACACCTTGGCGTGATCCTCGCCCTCCTCGGAGACCAGCTCATAGGCCGGCAGCGGCCGCTGCCGCGCCTGCAGCCATTCCTGCAGCCGGGTCTTGGCGTCCTTCTCCGGGCGCCCGACCGGCAGCGCCGCCAGCGCCTCCTCGAACCACGGCAGCACGATGCGGCGGCAGGCCTCGTAGCCGGCATCCAGGTAGATGGCCGCCACCACCGCCTCCAGCGCGTCGGCGAGGATGGAATCGCGGCGGAAGCCGCCGGACTTCAGCTCGCCCGGGCCCAGGGTCAGGCGCTCGCCCAGCTCCAGCCGGCGCGCGATGGCGGCCAGGGAAGCCTCGCGCACCAGCTCGGCGCGGGCGCGGGTGAGCACGCCCTCGTCGGCCCGGGGCCAGCGCAGGTACAGCGCCTCGGCGGCGAGCAGGTTGACCACGCCGTCGCCGAGGAACTCGAGCCGTTCGTTGTGCGGCGAGCCGGCGCTGCGGTGGGTCAGCGCCTGCGCCAGCAGCGCCGGATCGGCGAAGTCGTGGCCGATCCGGTCGCGGACCACGGCACGCTCAGTCGCCACCGCGCCGGGTCAGGTCCTGGGTCGCGTCGAAGCGCCCGACCACGTCGAGGTTGCCCACCAGCGGGCGGCGCACCTCGTAGTTGACGCGCATGCGCCAGCCACCGTCGGTGCGCTCGAACTTCACGTTCTGGGGCTTCACGTTCTCGGCGTAGTTGATGTACAGGCGGCGGAAGAACAGGTCCTGGACCCGCGCCGGGTCCATGTCCGCCACGCCGGCCTCGCTGGCCAACCCCTTCATCGCCGAACGCACCGAGTAGTACTCCTGGTACATCGGGAACAGCTTCATGCCGACGTAGGCGGCGAAGCCCACCACCGCCAGCACGACCAGGAAACCGACCAGGCTCAGACCGCCTTGCTTGCGCTTCATTGCCATTCCCCTTGGATGCGCTACTCGATCTTGGTGCCGATCCTGCCCGGATCGAAGCTGCCCGTGCAGAACCACCCCTCGCAGTTCAGCCAGATCAGGAACGCCTTGCCCCGCAGGTTCTGCTCGGGCAGGAAGTGCGTCTGGGTCCAGAACCGGCTGTCCTCGCTATTATCACGATTGTCGCCCATGACGAAATAGTGCCCGGCCGGCACCGTCCATTCGCCCTGCCCGGCCGGGTTGGCCCGGTCGATCCACTCCAGGACCTTGTGGCTGCGCCCCGGCAGGTCCTCCAGCAGCAGGGCCGCCCCGTTCATCTCCGCGCCGCGGCCCTCGCCCACGTAGTCGCCCAGCGGGCGGTACTGCACCGCCTGGCCGTTCACGTACAAGGTGTCGCCGTGGAAGCCGATGCGGTCGCCCGGCAGGCCGACCACGCGCTTGATCCAGTTCTGGTCCGGCGCGTGCGGCGGCTTGAACACCACCACGTCGCCCCGCACCGGCTCGCCCAGGTCCACGAACTTGGCGTTGGTCACCGGCAGGCGCAGGCCGTAGGCGAACTTGTTGACCAGGATGAAGTCGCCGATCAGCAGGTTCGGCATCATCGAGCTGGACGGGATCTTGTACGGCTCGGCCACGAAGCTGCGCAGCACCAGCACCAGCGCCAGCACCGGGAAGAAGGCGCGCGAGTAGTCCACCAGCACCGGTTCCTCGTCCAGCAGCCCGCCCCGCGCGGCGCGCCGCCGGGCGAAGAACAGCCGGTCCAGCAGCCAGATGATGCCGGTGGCGAAGGTCAGGACGACCAGGCCGATCTCAAACCATTTCATGCGGGGTCCTTGCGTGGATGGGGCGGCAGGGCGGGGCGGAAGAAAGGAAGGAACGGCGGACGGTACGGCCCGCGGCCCGCCGCACGGCCGCGCCCCCGCCCCCGGTGGATGCCGCGGTTCCCATGCGCTACTTGCCGTCGACCTGCAGCACGGCCAGGAAGGCCTCCTGCGGGATCTCCACGCGGCCGACCTGCTTCATGCGCTTCTTGCCTTCCTTCTGCTTCTCCAGCAGTTTCTTCTTGCGCGTGATGTCGCCGCCGTAGCACTTGGCCAGCACGTTCTTGCGCAGCGCCTTGACCGTGGAGCGGGCGATGATCTGCGAGCCGATCGCCGCCTGGATGGCCACGTCGAACATCTGCCGCGGGATCAGCTCCTTCATCTTCTCGCACAGTTCGCGGCCGCGGCGGTCGGCCTGGCTGCGGTGCACGATGATGGACAGCGCGTCCACGCGGTCGCCGTTGATCAGCGTGTCCACGCGCACGAACGGGCCGGCCTGGAAGCGCAGGAAGTGGTAGTCCAGCGAGGCGTAGCCGCGGCTGACCGACTTGAGCTTGTCGAAGAAGTCCAGCACCACCTCGGCCATCGGCAGCTCGTAGGCCACCTGCACCTGGCTGCCCATGTAGGTGATGCCGATCTGGCTGCCGCGCTTCTCCTCGCACAGGGTGATGATGTTGCCGATGTAGTCCGGCGGGGTGAGGATGTTGGCGCGGATGATCGGCTCGCGGATCTCGTCGACCAGGTTGGCCTGCGGCAGCTTGGCCGGGTTGTCCAGCGGCATCACCGTGCCGTCGCTGCGCACGATCTCGTAGACCACGGTCGGGGCGGTGGTGACCAGGTCCAGGTCGTACTCGCGCTCCAGCCGCTCCTGCACGATCTCCATGTGCAGCATGCCCAGGAAGCCGCAGCGGAAGCCGAAGCCCATGGCCTCCGAGCTCTCCGGCTCGAAGCGCAGCGCCGCGTCGTTCAGGCGCAGCTTCTCCAGCGCCTCGCGCAGCGCCGGGTAGTCCTGCGCGTCGACCGGGAACAGGCCGGCGAACACGCGCGGCTGCATCTCCTGGAAGCCCGGCAGGGGCTTGGGCGCCGGATCGCCGGCCAGGGTCAGGGTGTCGCCCACCGGCGCGCCGTGCACGTCCTTGATCGAGGCGGTCAGCCAGCCGACCTCGCCCGGCGCCAGCCGCTCCTTGCTCTTGCGCTTGGGCGTGAACACGCCCACCTGGTCCACCTGGTGGGTGCGGCCGGTGGACATCACCAGGATCTTGTCGCCGGGCCTGATCTGGCCCTGCATCACCCGGACCAGCGAGACCACGCCCAGGTAGTTGTCGAACCACGAGTCGATGATCAGCGCCTGCAGCCTGTCGGTGTCGCGCGGCTGCGGCGGCGGGATGCGGTGGACGATGGCCTCCAGCACCTGCTCCACGTTCAGGCCGGTCTTGGCGCTGACGGGGATGGCGTCGGTGGCGTCGATGCCGATCACGGCCTCGATCTCGGCCTTGGCGCGCTCGGTGTCGGCGGTGGGCAGGTCGATCTTGTTGAGCACGGGCACCACCTCCAGCCCCTGCTCGACCGCGGTGTAGCAGTTGGCGACCGACTGCGCTTCCACGCCCTGGGCGGCGTCCACCACCAGCAACGCCCCCTCGCACGCGGCCAGCGAGCGGCTGACCTCGTAGCTGAAGTCGACGTGGCCGGGGGTGTCGATGAAGTTGAGCTGGTAGGTGTTGCCGTCCTGCGCGCGGTACGGCAGGGAGACGGACTGGGCCTTGATTGTGATGCCGCGCTCGCGCTCGATCGGGTTGGAGTCGAGCACCTGCGCTTCCATCTCGCGCGCCTCCAGGCCGCCGCACAGCTGGATGATGCGGTCGGCCAGGGTCGACTTGCCGTGGTCGACGTGGGCGATGATGGAGAAGTTGCGGATGAACCGCATGGAATCGGAAGACATGGGGGTGCGGCGGTCCGGACCGTCGTCAGACAGCCTTGGATTATCGCATGCCGCGGCCCCCTTCCGGCCGTGGCATGCGGGGCCGGGCGCCGCGGCGGCCGCGCCCGGGCCGGGCACGGCCGCCGGAGCGGTCACTCGCCGACGGTCAGGGCGACGAACTGGGTGGCGCCGCCCTGGCCGCGCACCAGCAGCAT
>DASRYN010000273.1:0-5566 GCA_035687185.1 Pseudoxanthomonas sp.
CCGCGACCGCGGCCGGCGCGCCGGTCGTGGCGCCGGCCGCCGCGCCGGCCGCGACGCATGCGCCCGCCGAGCCCCACGCCCGCGCACCGGCTCCCGCCGAGGCGGCCACCGAACTGTCCGAGCGCTGACCCCGTCCGCGCCACGCCACCGCCCTCCCGAGGACGCATGTCCGCCCCGCCCGACGCCGAACCCGGCCTCCTTCCCGAACCCCTCCCCGCCGACCTCCCGCCCGCCGCCAGGCCGCGCCCGCGCGCCCCGGCGGCGCTGGTGCTGCTGGCCACCCTGGCGGTGGGCTACACGTTGTGGCTGGCGCAGGGGGTGATCCTGCCGGTGCTGCTGGCGATGTTCTTCGCCATGATCGGCAACCCGGTGATCCGGCTGCTGCGCCGGCTGTACCTGCCGCGCTTCCTGGCCGCGCTGCTGGTGCTGGGCGCCGGGTTGGCCGGCACCGCGGCGCTGGCGGTGCAGCTGGTGGCGCCGGCCACGGCCTGGGCCGAGCAGGCCCCGCGCGAGGCGCGCAAGCTCGGCCGCCAGCTGCAGGACCTGACGCGGCCGATGCACGAGGCCAACCGCATCGCCGAGGACGTGGCGCGCGCGGCCGCCGGCGAGGCCAACCGCAAGGTGCAGGTGGTGCGCACGCGGGTGGACGACCCCTACGCGGCGCTGACCCGCACGCCGCGGCTGGCGGCCTCGGTGCTCGCGGTGGTGCTGCTGACGTTCTTCTTCATGGTCTACGGCGAGAACCTGCAGCGGCACGCGATCGCGCTGCTGCCGGGGCGGCAGCAGAAGAAGTTCACGGTGGAGATCCTGCAGTCCATCGAGCGCGAAGTCTCGCGCTACGTGCTGACCATCAGCGTCATCAACGCGGTGGTGGGCCTGGCCTACGCCGGCATCCTGTACCTGCTGGGCTTCCCGCTGCAGGAGGCGCTGCTGTGGGGCACGATGGTGATGCTGCTCAACTACGCCCCCTACGTGGGCCCGCTGATCGGCGTGTGCATGATGCTGCTGGTGGGCTACCTGGGCTTCGACGACGGCTGGCAGTCGCTGCTGCCGGCGCTGCTGTACCTGGTGCTGCACACGCTGGAGGGCCAGGTGATCACGCCCATCATCCTGGGCCGGCGCATGGCGCTCTCGCCGCTGGTGCTGATCCTGGCGCTGATGGTGTTCGGCTCGCTGTGGGGAATGATCGGGCTGCTGCTGGCGGTGCCGCTGCTGGTGTGCGTGAAGCTGGTGCTGGCGCAGGTCGACGGCATGCAGGGCTGGGCGCGGCTGCTGGAGTGAGCCCGGCGTCGGCCCCGGCATCCGCCGAGCACGCCGGCGGAGGGAGGCCTACAATGCGCCGGTGAGCTTCGCCGTCCGCGCCATCACCCTCGACCTCGACGACACCCTGTGGCCGTTCGCGCCCATCGGCGCGCGCATCGACCAGGTGCTGCACGAATGGATGCTGCAGCACAGCCCGGCCACCGCCGCCATGTACCCGGTGGAGGCCATGCGCGAGCTGCGCGAGCGCTCGTTCCGCGACAACCCGCACCTGCACCACGACCTGTCGGCGCTGCGCCGCCTGACCCTGCGCGAGGCACTGGAGGCCAGCGGCGCGGACCTGGCCCTGCTGGAACCGGCGTACGAGGCCTTCTACGCCGCCCGCAACCAGGTCGAGTGCTACCCCGACGCGATCGACGCGCTGGCGCGCATCGCCGCACGGGTGCCCGTGGCCGCGGTGAGCAACGGCAACGCCGACCTGGAACGCATCGGCCTGGCGCACCACTTCGCCTTCCAGCTCGGCTCGCGCGAGCACGGCGCGGCCAAGCCGGCGGCCAGCATCTTCCACGCCGCCTGCGCCCGCCTGGGCTGCGGCCACGGCGAGGTCCTGCACGTGGGCGACCACCCGGAGATGGACGTGGCCGGCGCCGCGCGCGCCGGGCTGCGCAGCTGCTGGATCAACCGCACCGGCGCGCGCTGGGAACACCCCGAGCTGCGCCCGGACCTGGAGTTCGACACCCTCGCCGCGCTGGCCGACTGGCTGGACGCGCACGCCCTGCCCGCCACGCCCGACTGCGAACACGCCGCATGAGCCACCCCTACGCTTCCGCCGACACGCCCGCCCTGCCCCTGCACCTGGTCGACCGCGGCGGCTATGCCGCCTGGCGCGCGGCGCAACCGGCCGCCATCGGCGCGTGGCTGGACGCGCAGGGCTTCGACGCCGCGCCCGGCAGCGCGGTGCTGCTGCCCGGCGAGGGCGGCGTGGCGGGCGCGGTGCTGGGCCTGGGCGACCGGCTGGACCCCTACGCCTACGCGCACGCGCCCACCGCGCTGCCCGAAGGCGCCTGGGCCCCTGCCGACGAGCCCGCCGCCGCCGAGCGCGCCGCGCTGCAGCTGGGCTGGGGCCTGGGCAGCTACCGCTTCGAGCGCTACAAGTCCGCGCCGCGCGCCCCGGCGCGCCTGCGCCTGGCGCAGCCGGACGCCGAGGCGCTGGACGTGCTGCAGGCCTGCGCGCGCGTGCGCGACTGGGTCAACACCCCCACCCAGGACATGGGGCCGGAGCAGCTGGAGGCCGAGGCGCGCGCGCTGGCGCAGGCGCACGGCGCGCAGGTGGAGGTGTTCGCCGGCGAGGCGCTGCTGGCCAACAACTTCCCGGCCATCCACGCGGTGGGCCGCGCCTCGCACCGCGCGCCGCGGCTGATCGTGCTGCGCTGGGGCCACGACGACCCCGCCCGGCCGCACGTGGCGCTGGTCGGCAAGGGCGTGTGCTTCGACACCGGCGGCCTGGACCTCAAGCCCGCCGACGGCATGCGCAACATGAAGAAGGACATGGGCGGCGCGGCGCACGCGCTGGCCCTGGCCGGGCTGGCCATGGCGCAGGCGCTGCCGGTGCGGCTGACCGTGCTGGTGCCGGCGGTGGAGAACAGCGTCGGCCCGGACGCGTTCCGGCCCGGCGAGGTGGTGGCCACGCGCAAGGGCGTGAGCGTGGAGATCGACAACACCGACGCCGAGGGCCGGGTGATCCTCGGCGACGCGCTGACCTACGCCGCCGAGCAGAAGCCGGACCTGGTGCTGGACTTCGCCACCCTCACGGGCGCGGCGCGCATCGCGCTGGGCCCGGACCTGCCGGCGCTGTTCGCCAACGACGACGCGCTGGCCGAGGCCTGGCTGGCCGCCGGGCGCGACACCCGCGACCCGGTCTGGCGGATGCCGCTGTGGCGCCCCTACCTGCGCTACCTCACCAGCCACGTGGCCGACCTGGCCAACGCCGGCTCGCGCATGGCCGGCGCGGTCACCGCCGCGCTGTACCTGGAGCGCTTCGTGCCCGAGGGCCTGCCCTGGGCGCATCTGGACACCTACGCCTGGAACGACAGCAGCCGGCCCGGGCGCCCGGCCGGCGGCGAGGCGCTGGGCCTGCGCTCGGCCTGGGCGATGCTCAAGGCGCGCGTGGCTCCGGCGGCCGACTGAGGGCGCCCGCACCACGCCACCCGCCGCACGCTGCCGGTCCGCCGCACGGCCGCCCCGCGGTCGCACGCAGGCGCCGCTACAGCCAGCCCTTCTGCCGCGCCAGCCGGTAGGCCTCGATGCGGTTGGCCACGCCGAGCTTGCCGATGGCCTCGGAGAGGTAATTGCGCACGGTGCCCTGGGACAGGTTGAGGCGTCCGGCGATCTCGCCGGAGGAAAGCCCTTCGCCGGCCAGGCGCAGGGCCTGGCGTTCGCGTTCGTTGAGCGGGTCGGTCTCGCCCCAGGCGCCCAGGGCCAGTTCCGGGTCGATGGCGCGGCCGCCGCGGTGGACCTGGCGGATGGCCGCGGCCAGCTGTTCTGCGGGCGCGTCCTTGAGCAGGTAGCCGCGCACGCCGGCCTCCAGCGCGCGGCGCAGGAAGCCGGCGCGGGCGAAGGTGGTGACGATGACGACCCTGGTGGCCAGGCCATGGCGCTGGATGCGCTGCGCCAGTTCCAGCCCCGTCAGGCCGGGCATCTCGATGTCGGTGACCAGCACGTCGGGCTGCAGGCGCTGCACCTCGCGCCAGGCGGCCTCGCCGTCGGCGACCGCGCCGGCCACCGCGATGTCCGCCTCCATGCCGAGCAGTGCGGCCAGCGCGCCGCGCACCATCGCCTGGTCTTCGGCGATCAGGACGCGGATCACGGAGCGCGGTGCATGGCGGCGGGCATGCGCGGACGTTAGCAGAGTGCCGACCGCAGAGGCATCGTCCTCCCTTGCGGGAGCCGGCCTTGCCGGCGACGGCGGTGGCGCGACGCGCGCGCGACCCCGGCCGCCATCGATCCACCTGCCTGCACGGTCGCCGGCGCTCTTCCCCCGGACGGACGTCGGCTCTGCGGCGCCTACGCCGGCTGGACCGCGGCGGATGCGGGCGCGGGCCAGTGCGGCAGTTCGGCCACCAGCCGCGTGCCGCGGCCGGAGGGCGCAGGTTCCAGCCGCAAGCTGCCGCCCAGCGCGCACAGCCGCTCGCGCATGCCCTCCAGGCCGTTGCCGGGGCGGATCGCCCCGCCGCGGCCGTCGTCCTCCACCGCCAGCCAGCAGCGGTCGCCGTGGCGCGCCAGTTCGACCCGCACCCGGCGTGCGCGTGCGTGGCGCTGGACGTTGGTCGCCGCCTCGCGCAGGCACAGCGCCAGCACGGTCTCGTGCTCCGGCGCCAGGGCGGCCTCCTCCACGTCGGCCAGCACCGCCACGCCGTCGCTTTCCAGCAACAGCCGCGCGGCGGCGAGCTCGCCCGCCAGGCCGACGGCGCGGATGCCGGTGACCGCGCGGCGCACCTGCGCCAGCGCGTCGCGCGCGACCTGGCCCAGCTCGTCGATCTCGCGGCGCGCGGCGCCCGGGTCGCGCTGCAGCAGCTTGCCGGCCAGGTCGGCCTTCAGCGCCACCAGCGACAGGGTGTGGCCCAGCAGGTCGTGCAGGTCGCGGCCGATGCGTTCGCGCTCGGCGGTGGCGGCCAGCCGCCGCACTTCCTCCTGCGAGAGCAGCAGGGCCGCGTCGCGCTGCGCCGTCATCCGCTGGGCGTGGACCAGCAGGCCGGTGACCAGGGTGGTGGCCGGCATCCAGACCATCGCCGACCAGGGCAACCCCACCATCCGCGCCAGCGCGACGAACACGGCGTTGAGCAGCACCAGGCCCAGCAGGTAGCGCCATATTGAGGTCCAGCCCACCGCGCCGAGGAACACGCAGCCGAAGGTGAAGTAGCTCATCCCCGACGGGTACCAGGGCAGCAGCAGCATGGCCAGGACGCACATGCCCAGCGCGGCCAGCCGCATGTGGCGCGCGGGCAGCATCACCGCGGCCGCGTAGAGCGCCAGGAACAGCGGGTACGACAGCAGGGTCAGCAAGGCCCAGCGCAGGTCGTACCCCTCCGGGGTGAACACCGGCACGATGAACACCCACACCGACCACAGCACGTGGATGGCCTCGCTCCACGCCGGGCGGCCGCGGCGCAGCGCGCCGGCCACCAGCGAATCGGGCGCCGGTTTCAGCCGGCCGGGCAGGGCTGGGAACATCTCGGGCTCCTCGTCTCCGGACGGGCGGCGGACGGTTTCGGTGCCGGGCGGAACGCCACGGCGCAGCGACGCGACG
>DASRYN010000274.1:0-2185 GCA_035687185.1 Pseudoxanthomonas sp.
CGAGATGCCGAACGGGCCCGGACGGGTCTCGTACCAGTCCAGGCCCGCCTCGTCGAGCAGGGCACGGACTTCGGCGGCCTCTTCCTGGGGCACGTTGCGCAGCGGGAACAGCAGCTTGGGCATGCGCGCATGATAGCGGCCGCGCGACGGGCGCGGCGGCGCGCATCGGTTACCCTTGCGCCCCCGGAAGGAACCCTCCGCCATGCGCCGCGCCTCGATCCTCTGTCTGTTCCTGCTCGCCTGCGCCCTCGGTGCGTGCGCCGCCGACCCCGGCATCCCGCCCGGCGGCGCGGTGGCCGCGCTGGAACGCACGGACGTGCGCGTCGGCCAGGGCGCGCTGGCGCGCGCCGGCGACGAGGTCACCGTGCACTACACCGGCTGGCTTTACGACGGGCGCGCACCCGACGGCAAGGGCGCGAAATTCGACAGCTCCCGCGACCGCGGCGAGCCGCTTACCTTCCTGCTCGGCGCCGGGCGCGTGATCCGCGGCTGGGACGAAGGCGTGGCCGGCATGCGCGTCGGCGGCCAGCGCACGCTGCGGATCCCGCCGGACTACGGCTACGGTCGCAGGGGCGCCGGCGGCGTGATCCCGCCCAACGCCTCGCTGGTGTTCGAGGTCGAGCTGCTGGACGCCCGGCCGCGCTGACCCGATGAGCGCCGCCCTGCCCCACCCGCCCGCGGCAGGCCTGCCCGGGGTGGCCGTCGTCGGCGGCGGTCCCGCCGGCCTGATGGCCGCCGAGGTCGCGCGCGCGGCCGGCTGCGAGGTCGACCTGTTCGAGGCCAAGGGCTCGGTCGGCCGCAAGTTCCTGATCGCCGGCAAGGGCGGGCTCAACCTCACCCACGCCGAGCCCATGCCGGGCTTCGCCGCCCGCTACGGCCCGCGCGCGGACGCCGTCGGCGGCTGGCTGCGCGACTTCGAGCCCGACGCGCTCCGGCAGTGGGCGCGCGACCTGGGCGTGGACACCTACGTGGGCACCTCGGACCGCGTGTTCCCGCTGGACCGCAAGGCGGCGCCGCTGCTGCGCGGCTGGGTCCGGCGGCTGAAGGAACAGGGCGTGCGCTTCCACGTCCAGCACCACTGGCAGGGCTGGGACGCCGATGGCGCGTTGCGCTTCGACACGCCGGAAGGCGCGCGCCGCGTGCGGGCCCGGGCCACGGTGCTGGCGCTCGGCGGCGGCAGCTGGCCGCAGCTGGGCTCGGACGGGAGCTGGGTGCCGCTGCTGGCCGGCCGCGGGGTCGACGTGGCGCCGCTGGTGCCCAGCAACTGCGGCTTCGACGTGGGCTGGAGCGCACACTTCGCCGCGCGCCATGCCGGCGCGCCGCTCAAGCCCGTGGTCGCCCGGTGGCGCGACGCCGGCGGCCGCGAGCATGCGCTGCAGGGCGAATGCGTGGCCACCGCCACCGGCATCGAGGGCAGCCTGGTCTATGCGCTGTCGGTGCCGCTGCGCGAGGCCATCGCCCGGGACGGCCAGACGACGCTGTGGCTGGACCTGGTGCCCGGCCGCGACCCCGCGCGCCTGCGCCGCGACCTGGCCCGCCCGCGCAATGGCCGCAGCCTGAGCGAACACCTGCGCCGGCATGCCGGCGTCACCGGGGCCAAGGCGGCGCTGCTGCGCGAGGTCCTGGACGCCCCGGCGCTGGCCGACATGGCGCGCGTGGCCGCGGCGCTCAAGCGCCTGGCGCTGGTGCTGCGGCAGCCCCGGCCGCTGGCGGAGGCCATCAGCAGCGGCGGCGGCGTGCGCCTGGAGGCGCTGGGCGCGGACCTGATGCTCGACGCCCTGCCCGGCGTGTTCTGCGCCGGCGAAATGCTGGACTGGGAAGCCCCGACCGGCGGCTACCTGCTCACCGCCTGCTTCGCCAGCGGCCGTCGCGCCGGCCTAGCGGCCGCGCGCTGGCTGGGCCGGGAGTAGCGGCCTCAGGCCGCCTGCAACCGCCAGCGCCCGAGTTCGTGGTACTCCGCCGCGGCCGGGCCGCGCAGGCTGTGCACCAGCGCGAAATCCGCCACCGCCCACTCGACCGGCGGCACCGCCCGGGCCGGGAAGCGCACGCTGGCGCGACGCCGCAGGGTGACGTGCGGGACGAAGGCGGGGCCGGCCGGCAGCCGGATCCGCTGGCGCGCCAGGGCGGCGGCCAGCGCACGATGCAGCGCCAGCAGCGCCGGCGGCGGCGCGGTGCAACGCAGCAC
>DASRYN010000275.1:0-2173 GCA_035687185.1 Pseudoxanthomonas sp.
CCCCGGGCGCGCTGGACCTGCTCGCGCCGGAGGCGGACGCGGCGCTGCCGGAGGGCGCCCAGGTCCTGTACCTGGAAGTCTCGGTGAACGAGTCGGCCACCGGCCAGCTGGCGCGCTTCGTCCTGGCCGGCGGGCGGCTGCACGCGAGCGCGGCGACCCTGCGCGGCCTGGGCCTGCACTGGCCGGGCAGCGAGGCCGACGGTCTGGTCCCGCTGGACACGGTCCCCGGCCTGCAGGCGCGCTACGACGCCAGCCGCCAGTTCCTCGCGCTGACCGTGCCGCTGGAAGCCCTGTCCGGCGAACGCGAGCGCTTCGCCCCGCCCGAGGCGCCGCGGCCGCGCGTGGACCCGGCCGCGCGCGTGCCGGGCCTGCTGCTCAACTACGACTTCTACGCGCAGGGCGACGGCGGCTACCGCGCGCTCAGCGGGTGGCACGAGCTGCGCCTGTTCGGCGCCGGGCCGGGCACCTGGAGCAACAGCATGGTCAGCCGGCGCAACGACCTCGCCGGTGCGGGCACGTCGCACGACAGCGTGCGCCTGGACACCTACTGGCAGCTGGACCTGCCCGACCGCATGGTCTCGGTGACCGTGGGCGACAGCTACACCGGCGCGCTGGACTGGACGCGGCCCACCCGCATCGGCGGCGTGCGCGTGTCGCGCAACTTCGCGCTGCAGCCGTACCGCGTGACCACGCCGCTGGCCTCCTTCGCCGGCGAGGCGGCCCTGCCTTCGACCGTGGACCTGTTCGTCAACGGCATCCGCCAGTCCAGCCAGCAGGTGCGGCCGGGGCAGTTCCAGATCGACAGCGTGCCGGTCATCAGCGGCGCCGGCCAGGCGCAGATGGTCATCACCGACATCAACGGCCGCAGCCGGGTGGTGGACTTCGCGCTCTACAGCACCAGCCAGCTGCTGCAGGACGGCCTGACCGACTGGTCGCTGGAAGCCGGCAGCGTGCGCCGCGACTACGGCATCCGCTCCTTCACCTACGCCGGCCGGCCCATGGCCAGCGCCACCGTGCGCCACGGCGCCAGCGACCGCCTCACCCTGGAGGCCCACGCCGAGGGGACGGAAGGGCTGCACATGGCCGGCGCCGGCATGCGCATGCTGCTGGGCAGCCGCGGCGGCGTCCTCGACGCGTCGGCGGCGCGCGGCAGCGCCGGCGGCCGCAGCGGCCACCAGTACGGCTTCGGCTGGCAGTGGTCCTCGCCGCGCTTCAACGCCGGCCTGGCGCGGCTGCGCCGCACCGAGGGCTTCGCCGACGTCGCCACCCTGGAAGGCTCGCCGCCGCCGCTGCGCAGCGACCGCGCGTTCGCGGGCGTGGGCCTGGGCCGGATGCAGCTGGGCGCCAGCTACATCCGCCTGGACCACGACGGCCGCGCACGCTCGCGCTACGCCAACCTCTCCGCCTCCTGGCAGTTGCCGCGCGCCGGCTACCTCAGCCTCAACCTGGCCCGGGACCTGGAGGACGGCCGCGGCGACGGCGCCTACCTGTACTGGTCCATGCCGCTGGACCGCCGCACCTCGGTGGCGGCCACCGCGCGCCACGCGACCGATGCCGACAGCCTCACGCTGGAGGCGCGGCGCAACGCCGACTTCGACCGCGGCGGCTGGAGCTGGCGCGCGCAGAGCACGCTGGGCGACGAGGCCGCCGGGCAGGCCGAGCTGGGCCGGATCGGCGCGCATGGCGCCTGGGACGTGGGCGTCCAGCGCCGGCGCGGCGACGCCGACGGCGCCACCGTCTATGCCGGCGCCAGTGGCAGCCTGGTGCTGATGCGCCGGCACCTGTTCGCCATGCGCCGGGTCGAGGACGCCTTCGCCCTGGTGTCCACCGACGGCATCGCGGGCGTGCCCGTGCTGCTGGAGAACCGCCTGGTCGGCCACACCGACGCACGCGGCCTGCTCCTGCTCAACCGCCTCAACCCCTGGCAGAACAACCGCCTGTCGATCGACCCGCTGCAGGCCCCGGCGGACGTGAGCATGGAACGGACGGAACTGCTGGCCGTGCCCGAGGGGCGCGGCGGCCTGCTCGCCCGCTTCCCGATGCGGGCCGTGCTGTCGCTGCAGGTCGGCCTGCGCGACGCCGCGGGGCGGCCGGTGGCCGCGGGCAGCCCCGTGTGGCTGCACGGCGCCGATCCGGCGACCGACGCGCCGCTCACCGTGGTCGGCTACGACGG
>DASRYN010000276.1:0-4702 GCA_035687185.1 Pseudoxanthomonas sp.
CGGCACTACGAGCCGATCCCCGGCGTGGATCCGCCCAAGTACCGCACCGCCTTCGACGCGCTGTGCGACGAACTGCTGCCGCCGCTGCAGGAGCCGGTGGCTGCGGCGCACCCGTGGATCGTGTTCGCCATCTGCGCCAACCCCGACGGCTACGTCCCGACCCACAACCTGCGCTTCAGCCAGCCGCTGACCGGCGACCGGGCCCGCGACCTGGTCGGCAACCGCACCAAGCGCATCTTCGCCGACCGCGTGGGCCGCAGCGTGGGCGCGCACACCGACCCCTACCGCCTGCAGGTCTACCGCCGCGACACCGGCCACATCATCTTCGACCTGTCGGTGCCGGTGTACGTGGACGGCCGCCACTGGGGCGGGTTCCGCGTGGGCTACACCCTGGAATGACGCCGCCCGTCGGCGCGCCCGCCCGGCGGCTGGCGCCGGCCGGCGTTTGCCTGTCTAATTGCCTCAGGAAGCGGGGGTACCCGGCCAGCGGCCGCGGTTGAGACAGTCCCTTCGAACCTGATCCGGTTGATACCGGCGTAGGGAAGCTTCGCAGGCGCGGCCCCGTGGCCGTCCTGTGTCCGCCGCTCTGGCGGCGCGCGTGCCCCGGCCCGCGCGCCGCGGCCGCGCCCCCGGCGCGCTCCCACACCAGCCCGCGGACACACGATGAACGCCATTCCCAACGCGCTGATCCAGCAGACCGAGCAGCTTTCCGAATCCGTGACCCGGCCGATCCCGGGCTCGCGCAAGATCCATGTCGAAGGCTCGCGCCCGGACATCCGCGTGCCGATGCGCGAGATCGCGCTCACCCGCACGCCCACCGTGTTCGGCGGCGAGGACAACCCGCCGGTCACCGTGTACGACACCTCCGGCCCGTACACCGACCCGCAGGCGCGCATCGACCTGGCCACCGGACTGCCCGCGCTGCGCGCGCGCTGGATCGAGGAGCGTGGCGACACCGAGCCGCTGCCGCAGCTGAGCTCGGAGTTCGGCCGTGCGCGCGAGCGCGACCCGAAGCTGGACGCGGTGCGCTTCCCCGGGCGCCGGCTGCCGCGCCGCGCCCGCGCGGGCGCCAACGTCACCCAGATGCACTACGCGCGCCGCGGCATCGTCACCCCGGAAATGGAGTTCGTCGCCATCCGCGAGAACCAGCGCCTGGAAGCGGTGCGCGATGCCGGCCTGCTGGCGCAGCATCCGGGCGAAAGCTTCGGCGCGAACATCCAGAAGCTCATCACCCCGGAATTCGTGCGCGACGAGATCGCGCGTGGCCGCGCCATCCTGCCCAACAACATCAACCACCCAGAAAGCGAGCCGATGATCATCGGCCGCAACTTCCTGACCAAGATCAACGCCAACATCGGCAACAGCGCGGTGTCGTCGGGCATCGCCGAGGAAGTGGAGAAGCTGGTGTGGGCGATCCGCTGGGGCGGCGACACGGTCATGGACCTGTCCACCGGCAAGCACATCCACGAAACCCGCGAGTGGATCATCCGCAACAGCCCGGTGCCGATCGGCACCGTGCCGATCTACCAGGCGCTGGAAAAGGTCGACGGCCGCGCCGAAGAGCTGACCTGGGAAATCTTCCGCGACACCCTGATCGAACAGGCCGAGCAGGGCGTGGACTACTTCACCATCCACGCCGGCGTGCTGCTGCGCTACGTGCCGCTGACCGCCAAGCGCGTGACCGGCATCGTCAGCCGCGGCGGCTCGATCATGGCCAAGTGGTGCCTGGCGCACCACAAGGAAAACTTCCTCTACACCCACTTCGAGGATATCTGCGAGATCATGAAGGCCTACGACGTGGCCTTCTCGCTGGGCGACGGCCTGCGCCCGGGCTGCATCGCCGACGCCAACGACGCCGCCCAGTTCGGCGAGCTGGAAACGCTGGGCGAGCTGACCAGGATCGCGTGGAAGCACGACGTGCAGACCATGATCGAAGGCCCCGGCCACGTGCCGATGCAGCTGATCAAGGAAAACATGGACAAGCAGCTGCGCGAATGCGGCGAGGCGCCGTTCTACACGCTCGGCCCGCTGACCACCGACATCGCGCCGGGCTACGACCACATCACCAGCGCGATCGGCGCGGCGATGATCGGCTGGTACGGCACCGCGATGCTCTGCTACGTCACGCCCAAGGAACACCTGGGCCTGCCCAACCGCCAGGACGTGCGCGACGGCATCATGGCCTACAAGATCGCCGCGCACGCGGCGGACCTGGCCAAGGGCCATCCCGGCGCGCAGGTGCGTGACAACGCGCTGAGCAAGGCGCGCTTCGAGTTCCGCTGGGAAGACCAGTTCCACCTGGGCCTGGACCCGGAAAAGGCCAGGGAATTCCACGACGAAACCCTGCCCAAGGACGCGCACAAGCTGGCGCACTTCTGCTCGATGTGCGGCCCGCACTTCTGCAGCATGAAGATCACCCAGGACGTGCGCGATTACGCCGCCGAGCACGGGGTGGACGAGAAGGCGGCCCTGGAGGCGGGCATGGCCGAGAAGTCGGCCGAGTTCCGCGCCCGCGGCGGCAAGGTCTACCACCAGGGCTGAACGCCTCGGCGCGGCGTTCACGGGAGGCCGGCGATGATCCGGCCTCCCGTTCAGGAGAACGCCCATGGCCCGCCACGCCCGCATCCCCGGCCGGAGCCTGTTGCTGGCCTTCGTCCTGCTGCTGGCGGCCTGCGCCACCGGCCCGCGCATCAGCAGCGAGGTGGACCCGCAGGCCGACTTCGGCCGCTACCGCAGCTTCGCCTTCTACTCGCCGCTGGCGATCGAGGCGCAGGGGTACTCCACCCCAACCAGCAGCCGCATCAAGGCCGCGGCCCGCGCGCAGATGGAGGCGCGCGGCTACGCCTACGACCCGGCCTCGCCGGACCTGTGGGTCAACCTCAACGCCTACCTGCGCGAGCGCCAGGACGTGACCACCATGCCCGAGGTGGACTACGCCTTCTATTACAGCTACCGCGCGCGCAGCTACGTGGCCGTGCCGTACTGGCGCGACCGCACCGACGTGCGCCGCTACACCGAGGGCACGCTCAACGTGGACCTGGTGGATGCGCGCCAGAACCGGCTGGTGTGGACCGGCCTGGCGGTGGGCCGTGCCTCGCGCGCGGCCACCCCGGAGGAGCGCGGCGCGAAGATCGACGCGGCCATGGCCGACATCTTCGCCCGCTATCCCTACCGCGCGGCGCCGCGCTGAGGGCGCGCCGGCGGTTCGCTGGCGCCGCGGCGATGCGCTATCGTGCCGCCCACCGGCAGGGAGGAGCGGCGATGGACGAGCATCACGGCAGGTCCGAAGGCGGCCAGGGCAGGGCGCGGGCCGCCGCCGGCGCGGGCCGCCGCGCGGGCTGACCATGCGTCTGTTCCAGGGCCTGCGCTGGCTGGTCACGGCGCGCCGGCATCCCTCGGCGCTGCTGCTGGCCGTGCAGCTGCTGGGCATCCTGCTGTACCCGACGATGGAGCAGGCGCCCGGCGGCCGCGCACTGTTCGGGGCCTTCGGCATCGTGGTGCTGCTGCTGGCGGTCTGGGTGGTCAAGCGCAGCCCGGCGCTGGGCTGGGTGGCGTGGTGCCTGGCCATGCCGGCGGTGCTGCTCTCCGTGGTGGCGGCGGTGTCGGGGCAGCTGGTGCTGGCCGCGCTGTCGCAGGCCCTGGAAAGCCTGCTGTACTTCTACGCGGCCGGCGCGCTGACCGCGTACATGCTCGAGGACCACGAGGTCACCCGCGACGAGCTGTTCGCCGCCGGCGCGACCTTCACCCTGCTGGCCTGGGCCTTCGCCTTCGCCTTCTCGGTCTGCCAGATCGTCTACCCCGGCAGCTTCGTGGCAGCCACCGAGACCCTGCAGCGCACCTGGATGGAGCTGCTGTACCTGAGCTTCAGCCTGCTCTCGGGCGTGGGCCTGAGCGACGTGGTGCCGGTGCGGCCGCATGCGCGCGCGCTGGTGATGATCGAGCAGTTCGCCGGGGTGATGTACCTGGCGCTGGTGGTGTCGCGGCTGATCGGCCTGGCCAACCTGCGGCGCCCGCCGCGCGGGCGCTGACCGGCCGCGTTTTGCCAAGCGGCGCGCGCTTGCGCACACTGCGGGGTCCGCACGCACCGCCGGCCGTTCCATGAAGCTGCAAGTCCCCTTTCTCCAGCTGCCGATCCTGTTCGACGCCGCCGCGCTGGCCGAGGAGGTCGCGGCGGTGGACCCGCGCTGGTGGCGCGGCCGCACCCAGCGCGACGACGGCAACAGCGCGCTGACCCTGATCACCACCCACGGCGACCCGGACAGCGACGAGCTGAGCGGGCCCATGCGCCCGACCCCGGCCCTGGAGCAGTGCCCGTACCTGATGCAGGTGCTCGACGCGCTGGGCGCGACCTGGGGGCGGGCGCGGCTGATGCGCCTGTCCGGCCAGGCCGAGGTCCGCGCGCACGTGGACATCAATTACTACTGGCGCGAGCGCATGCGCGTGCATGTCCCGATCGTGACCACGCCGGCGGTGCGCTTCCAGTGCGGGGAGGGCGAGGTCAACATGGCCGCCGGCGAGTGCTGGATCTTCGACACCTGGCGCCGCCACCGCGTGCTAAACGAGGGCGAGCACACCCGCATCCACCTGGTCGCCGACACCGTGGGCGGCGAGCGCTTCTGGGACCTGCTGGCGCAGGCGCGCCCGCCCGGCGCGCGCGGAGCGGACTGGCGGCCGGTGGCGGTGCCGCCGCGGCCGGGCGCGC
>DASRYN010000277.1:0-3240 GCA_035687185.1 Pseudoxanthomonas sp.
CGGGAGCCGGGGCTGCAGGCGTGGGCCGACAAGGCGGCACTGCCGCACTACGACCCGCGCGACCTGCCCATCGACGGGAAGGCGGGCATCACCGTGGGCATGGGCATGACCGAGAAGCAGGGCGGCTCGGACGTGCGCGCCAACACCACCACGGCCACGCCCGCGGGCGATGGCGGCTACGCGCTGGTCGGGCACAAGTGGTTCTTTTCCGCGCCCATGTCCGACGGTTTCCTGGTGCTGGCCCGGGCGCCGGGCGGGCTGACCTGCTTCCTGCTGCCGCGCCGCCTGCCCGACGGCGCCAAGAACGCCTTCCGGCTGATGCGCCTGAAGGACAAGCTGGGCGACTGGTCCAACGCCTCCTCCGAAGTCGAGTTCTGCGGCGCGCGCGCCTGGCGCGTGGGCGAGGAGGGGCGCGGGCTCGCTACCATCCTGCCGATGGTCATGCTCACCCGCCTGGACTGCATGCTCGGCGCGGCCGCGCAGGCACGGATGGCGCTGGCCCAGGCGCTGCATCACGCACGCCACCGGCAGGCCTTCGGCCGCGTGCTGGCCGGGCACCCGCTGATGGCCAACGTGCTGGCGGACCTGGCAGTGGAGTCGGAAGCGGCCACCGCCTTCGCCCTGGACGTGGCCGCGGCGGTGGATGCCGCCCCCGCGGACGCGGAAGCCGCCGCCTTCGCGCGCGTGGCCACGGCCATCGGCAAGTACTGGCTGTGCCGGCGCGCGCCGGCGCTGGTCAACGAGGCGCAGGAGTGCCTGGGCGGCGCGGGCTACGTGGAGGAATCGGTGCTGCCGCGGCTGTACCGGCAGGCGCCGCTGAACTCGATCTGGGAAGGCAGCGGCAACATCCAGTGCCTGGATGTGCTGCGCGCGCTGGCCCGCGAGCCGGCCGCCGCCGCCGCGCTGCGCGCGGCAACGGCCCGCGCGGCCGGCCTGCATCCGCTGCTGGAACGGGAGGCCGCGGAACTGGAGCGCATGCTGGCCGAGGCGCCCGCGGCGCTGGAACCGCAGGCGCGGCGGCTGGTGGAGCGGCTGGCACTGCTGCTGCAGGGCGGGGCGCTGCTGGCCGCCGGCAGCCCGGTGGCGGAGGCCTTCGTGCGCAGCCGCCTGGGGGGCGAGCATGGCCTGGCGCTGGGTACGCTGCCGGCGGGCCTCGACTTCGCCGCGATCCTCGCCCGCGCGCTGCCCGCCTAGCCGCCGCCGGACGGCGACGGCGCCCAGTCCAGGAACTGCAGCCGCGCCAGTTCGGCGTACAGCCCGTCCTGCGCGAGCAACTGCTCGTGGGTGCCCTCGGCCACGATGCGGCCACGGTCCATCACCACGATGCGGTCGGCCTTGAGCACGGTGGCCAGGCGATGGGCGATGACCAGGGTGGTGCGGCCGCGCATCAGGTTCTCCAGCGCGTGCTGCACGGCCCGTTCGCTCTGCGCGTCCAGCGCGCTGGTAGCTTCGTCCAGCAGCAGCACGGGCGCGTCCTTGAGCAGGGCGCGGGCGATGGCGATGCGCTGCTGCTGGCCGCCGGACAGGCGCGTGCCGCGCTCGCCCAGCTCGCTGGCGTAGCCGCCCGGCAGGGCGCGCACGAACTCGTCGGCCTCGGCCGCGCGCGCGGCCGCCTCCACCTCGGCGTCGGTGGCCTCCAGGCGGCCGTAGCGGATGTTGTCCCTCGCGCTGGCGGCGAACAGCACCGGCTGCTGCGGCACCAGCGCGACCTGCGCGCGCAGCGCCGACGGGTCGGCCCGCCGCAGGTCCAGGCCGTCGATGCACACGCGCCCGGACTGCGGGTCGTGGAAGCGCAGCAGCAGCGACAGCACCGTGCTCTTGCCCGCGCCGGAAGGACCGACCAGCGCCACGGTCTCGCCCGGGCGCACGTGCAGGTCGAAGCCGTCCAGCGCCGGCGCGTCCTCGCGCCCGGGATAGTGGAAGCGCACCTGCTCGAAGCGGATCTCGCCGCGCAGCGGCGCCGGCAGCGGCGCCGGGTCGGGCGGGGCGGCCACCTGCGGCCGCTCCTGCAGCAGCTCGGAGATGCGGCCCATGCCGCCGGCGGCGCGCTGCAGCTCGTTCCAGACCTCGGCCAGCGCGCCCACCGAGCCGCCGCCGATCAGCGCGTAGAGCACGAACTGGCCCAGGGTGCCGGCGCTCATGCTGCCGTCGATGACCTGGTGCGCGCCGGACCACAGCACCAGCACGATGGCGCCGAACACCAGCACGATGGCCGCCGCGGTGACCGCCGCCTGCGCGGCGATGCGCCGGCGCGCGGTGCCCACGGCGACCTGCAGCGCGTGCTCGAAGCGCCCGCGCTCGTAGGGCTCGCGCGCGTAGGCCTGCACCGTGCGCACCGCGCCGAGGGTCTCGGCGGCCAGCGCGTTGGCGTCGGCCACGCGGTCCTGGCTGGCGCGCGAGGCCTTCTCCAGCCGCCGCGCGCCCAGCACGATGGGCAGCACCGACAGCGGGATGCCCACCAGCGAATACGCCGCCAGGTGCGGGCTGGTCACGAACAGCATCACCAGGCTGCCGACCACGGTCACGCTGCTGCGCAGGGCCACCGACATCGTGGTGCCGATCACGCTGCGCAGCAGCTCGCTGTCGGCCGACAGGCGCGAGACCAGCTCGCCGCTGCGGCTGCGGTCGTGGAAGCCGATGTCCAGCCCGACCAGGTGCGCGTACAGCCGCCCGCGCAGGTCGGCCACGACCTTCTCGCCCAGCAGGGACACGAAGAAGAAGCGCGCCGCGGTGGCCACCGCCAGCACCACCGCCACTGCGAACAGCAGGCCGAAGGCCAGGTTGATCTGGCCGCCGCCGCTGAAGCCGCGGTCGATCATGTAGCGCACCGCCACCGGCAGGCTCAGGGTGGCGGTGGAGGAGACCGCCAGCGCCAGCAGCCAGGCCCCGAACAGCCCCGGGTGGCGGCGGACGAACGGCCACAGCGTGCGCAGGCTGCCGATGCGGCGCAGGCGGCCGTCGTGGGTGTCGGCCATCAGCCGGCCTCCCCGGTGTCGATGGCGTCGAAGCGGACCCGGTCGCGCGTGGCGTCGCGCAGCCGCGCCCGCAGCGCGCCGGCCTGCGCGGCGGGCAGGCGCAGATGCAGGCGGGCGCCGCCGGCGTCGAACGCTTCGGCGGTCTTCTCCGCCGCGTGCGCGGGCAGGGCCGCGTGCACCGCGCCCAGGTCCTCGAACGGGCAGGCCAGCGCCAGCTCGGCCATGGCCACCAGCGGCCGCCGCGGCGCCAGGCGCAGGCATTCGG
>DASRYN010000278.1:0-2957 GCA_035687185.1 Pseudoxanthomonas sp.
CTCGCCGCGTGCGCCGCGCTGGCCGTGGCCGCCTGGCGCATCGTGGCGCACACGGTGGCCGACGCGCTGGCCGGCCACGCGCCGCAACGCGCCCTGCAGTGGATGCCGGGCCACCCCGCGGCGCTGCTGGGGCTGGCCGAGCGCCAGCTCGCCGACGGCAAGCCCGCGGCCGCGGCGGCGACCGCCCGGCGCCTGCTGGCGCGCGCGCCGCTGGAAGGACGCGCGTGGCGCATCCTCGGGCAGAGCGAGGACGCGCGCGGCCGCGTCGACGCCGCGCGCGGGTACTACCTCAAGGCCATCGCCAGCAGCCCGCACGACATCGCCGCCCGGGCCTGGCTGCTGCGCGACCACCTCGCCCACGGCCGCTACGACCAGGCGCTGGCCGAGATCGACCGCATCCTGCGCATCGCCCCGCAGCTGAACCCGGTGCTGGTGCCGGTGCTGGCGCGGATGGCCACCGACCCGCGGTTCGCCGACGCGATCGTGCCGATGCTGGCGCGCCAGCCGAAGTGGCGCACGCGCTTCCTGGGCGAGATCCAGACCGGCCGCTACCCGCAGTCCGAGCGCGTGATCGCGGGGCTGCAGGCGTCCGGGGACCTCAGCCGCGAGGAGCACCAGCGCTGGGTCGAAGCGCTGATGAAGCAGAAGCGCTGGGACGAGGCGTATGCGCACTGGGTGACACTGCTGCCCGCGGGCACGCGGCTGTCGCCGGTGTTCAACGGCGGCTTCGAATCGCCCGTCGGCGGCTACGGCTTCGACTGGCGCGTGGAGCGCATCCCGGGCGTGAGCGTGCAGTTCCGCCGCCCCGAGGGCGACGCCAGCGGCGGCCTGGCCGCGAACGTGCGCTTCAACCGCCGCCCGGCCGCGCACGCGGGGCTGCAGCAGGCGCTGCTGCTGGCGCCCGGCCGCTACCGCTTCCAGGCGCGCATGCGCGCGGAGAGCCTGCGCAGCGACAGCGGGCTGGAATGGGCGGTGCTGTGCATGCGCGGCGGCCGGTTGCTGGGCGCGAGCGAACGGATCCAGGGCAGCTTCGGCTGGACCGTCTTCACGTGGGACGCGGAAGTGCCCGCCGACTGCCCGGCGCAATGGCTGCGCCTGCGCAACCCGGTGGCCAGCGGCGTGGGCCAGTACGTGGCCGGCGAACTGTGGCTGGACGACGTGTCGGCGGCGCGCCCGGATGCCGGCGAAAACGCCCCGTGAAGGTTCAGGCACGAGCCAGCCAGATGAAAGAAAACCCCCCGGTTTCCTCACATCGCCACGCTATTCTCGCCGCACGCGCCCCCGAGAAGGGCGAGGCAAAAGGAAGGAGCTGTGCCATGAAAAAGAAGTTCTCCCTGCGGACGGTCGGGCTGGTGGTTGCCGCGCTGATGCCGGCGGCCGCGCTGGCCCAGGAAGGCTCGGCGACGCAGCCGGTCGCCACGCTCCAGGTCCAGTCCGGCAACGTCCAGACCACCAATGCCGCGGGCGATTTCGTGCCCGCCAGCTCCGGCGTGCAGCTCGCCCCGGGCAACCGCGTGCTGGTGCCCGCCGGCGGTTCGGCCGTCGTGACCTACCCCAACGGCTGCCAGGTCGTCCTCACCACGCCGGGCGTGCACACGGTCGCCCCGACCTGCGTGGCCGGCGTCGGCACCAGCTCCGGCACCGCCGCCGCGCCCAACGCCGCGGGCACGGTCGCACTGGTCGCCGGTGGCGTGGCGCTCACCGCGGTGGCCATGGAGGAGACGCTGGACGACGAGGACGACGAGCGTCCGCCCGTCAGCCGCTGATTCCCCCGTTGTGAACTAGCGTCGCGCCGCCTCGCCGTTCCCTGCCGCCCCAGCCGGTACGGGGTCCGCTCGAATCCGACGGGACAGGCGAGAAGCCTGTCCCGTCATTCGTCCCCGGATCCAGTCTGGCTTCGATGAATCCATCGTCCCTGCCCCGGCGTGGGAACTGCCTGTGCCTCGCGACCGGCGTGTTGCTGCTGTCGGCGTACGCGACCGGCGGCGGTTCCTTCGATCGCGGCGTCGGTGATGCGGCCACGCAGCTGGTCGCCTGCCTGGTGCTGGCGCTTGCCTGCGCACGCCTCCTGCACCCGGCCGAGCCGCCGCCGCGCGCGCTGCGCGTGGCGCTGGTGCTGGCCGCGCTGGTGCCCGCGGGCCTGCTGTTCCAGATCCTCGGCGGCACCAGCAAGACACCCTGGGCCACGGAACGCGGGCTGTGGGCGCTGCTGCCGGGACTGGGCGCGTTCGTCGCCGCCGTGGCGCTGCCGCGCCGCCAGCAGGTGCCGCTGGCATGGACCATCGTCCTGGCCGCCACCGCCAGCCTCGTGCTCGGGCTGCTGCAGCTGGGCGCGCCGCAGGACAGCATCCTCAACCCCTTCCCGCAGTGGCAGCCGGCGCTCAACGGCTTCTTCGCCAACCAGAACCACCAGGCCACCGGCATCGGCATCGCGCTGGTGCTGCTGGCCGCCTGGGCCTTCGACCCGCGCCGCCGCACGCACGCGCGCCACGCGCGCGCCGCCGGCCTGGTGGCGGTCGCGGGGCTGGCGGTGCTGCTGCTGGTCGCGCTGCCCATCGTCGGTTCGCGCGCCATGACCCTGATCAGCCTCGGCGCGCTGCTGCTCGTGCCGGTGGGCACCGGCTGGCTGGCGCAGCGGCTGGAGCGGCGCGAACACAGCCGCCAGGGCACCTTCCTGCTGCTGGGCGGCATGCTCGCCGCCGCCTGCCTGCTGGCGGCCGTCAGCGCCTGGGTGAAGACCGACTACGCTTCCGGCACGCGCATCGCGATGGCACGCAACACCGCCGCGCTGGCCGCCGAAGCGATGCCGTGGGGCACCGGGGTGGGCAGCTTCGTGCAGTGGTACGACGCCCACACGCCCGACCAGGCGCTGCAGTGGGCCTACGTCAACCACGCGCACAACGAATACGCGCAGTGGTGGCTGGAGAGCGGCGTGCTCGGCCTGGCTTGGATCGCGG
>DASRYN010000279.1:0-2743 GCA_035687185.1 Pseudoxanthomonas sp.
CCCCCGCCGCAACCCCGATCGACGATGAGCCGCTGGCGTCCGCCGCCCGAGAAGAGCACCGCCCTGATCACCCGTGCCGGCCACGAACGGCTGAAGGCCGAACTGGACGAGCTGTGGCGGATCAGGCGCCCGGAGGTGGTCAAGGCGCTGGCCGCGGCCGCTGCCGAGGGCGACCGCTCGGAGAACGCCGAGTACACCTACCGCAAGAAGCAGCTGGCCGAGATCGACCGCCGCGTGCGCTATCTGAGCAAGCGCGTGCCTGCGTTGCGCGTGGTGGACGAGGCGCCGGCCGACCCGGAGGCGGTGTTCTTCGGCGCCTGGGTGGAGCTGGAGCGCGTGGACGACGGCAGCCTCGGCCGCTACCGCATCGTCGGCCCGGACGAGACCGACGCGGCCGCCGGCTGGATCAGCATCGACTCGCCGCTGGCGCGCGCGCTGCTGAAGAAGCGCGTGGACGACGAGGTCGAGGCGCAGCTGCCCGGCGGCCCGGCGCGCTTCGCCATCGTCGACGTGCGCTACGGCGACTGAGCCCTCAGTCGCGGTCCTCGTCCGCGGGGATGACCGCGGCGTCGAGTTCGCCTTCCGGGTCGGGCGTGTCCTCCATCCACACCGGGCCGGCGGTTTCCTGGCGGGTGCGTTCCGGCGCCAGGAACGAGAACGCGGCCCCGTCCCCCTCCGCGGCCGGGCGCGCGTAGGTGGTCAGGTAGTCGCCGGTGAGCAGGTTCCAGCTGATCTTCAGCGGCGGATGGGCATTGGTGCGGCTGTAGCGCTCGGCGTCCAGCCCGATCAGGCGCATGCGGCCGCTGGCCGGGTCGTAGCGGTAGCGGTAGGTGGCCTCGGTGGCGGTGGTGCCGCCGGCCAGGTCGCGGACGATCAGCACGCCCCTGCGCAGCGACAGCGTCGCCGGGCCCAGCGGCCCGTCCGCCAGGCCGGTCTCGCCGATGGGGCGGTGGCCGGTGGCGTCCCCTTCGCGGTAGCCGGCCATGACGATGAGGATGCGGCCCTCGCCCACGCCCACGTAGGCGGTGTCGACCAGGCCGTCGCCGGTGAGGTCGGCGTCCAGCCGCGCCTCGATCCGGCCGCCGTTGGCCACGTGCTCGACGAGCATGGCGTCGGTGGGCGGTTGCAGCCCGCGCGCGGAGGCGGCGACGGCGGCGACGGCCAGCAGCAGGAATGCGGTGGTGCGCTTCATCGTTTCCTCCCGTCGGCGCACGGCGGCGCCCTGCCCCATGTACGCAATGCGCGGCCACACCGTGCCACCGCGGCGGCGGCCGGTCAGGTCACGGACACGAAGCCGAGCGCCGGCGCGGTCTCCGCGTACTCGACCTCGCCGTACAGGTCGTGCTCGTCGCTGCCCATGATGCGCACGTCGACGAACTCGCCCGGCTGCAGCCCGGCATCGCGGCCGTCCTGGACCTGCACGGTGCCGTCGATTTCCGGCGCGTCGGCCATGGACCGGGCGATGGCCAGCTCGCCGTCGACCACGTCGACCAGGCAGCGCTGCACCGTGCCGACCTTGGCCTCCAGGCGCGCGGCGGAGATCTCGCCCTGTCGCTCCATGAAGCGCGCCAGCCGCTCCTGCTTGACCTCCTCGGGCACCGCGCCGGGCAGGTCGTTGGCCGCCGCGCCTTCCACCGGGGAATAGGCGAAGGCGCCGACGCGGTCCAGCTGCGCCTCGTCGAGGAAGTCCAGCAGCTCCTCGAACTCGGCCTCGGTCTCGCCGGGGAAGCCCACGATGAAGGTCGAGCGCAGGGTCAGCTGCGGGCACGCCGCCCGCCAGCGCTGGATCCGCTCCAGGGTCCTGTCCACCGCGCCCGGCCGCTTCATCAGCCGCAGGATGCGCGGGCTGGCGTGCTGGAACGGGATGTCCAGGTAGGGAAGCACCTTCCCCTCGGCCATCAGCGGGATCACCTCGTCCACGTGCGGGTACGGGTAGACGTAGTGCAGGCGCACCCAGGCGTCCAGCCCGGAAAGGCCCTCGCACAGCGCCTTCATCCGGGTCTGGTATTCGCGGCCGCGCCAGGTGCGCACGGCGTACTTCAGGTCCACGCCGTAGGCGGAGGTGTCCTGCGAGACGACCAGCAGCTCGCGCACGCCGCCCTTCACCAGGCGCTCGGCCTCGCGCAGCACCTCGTCCACCGGGCGCGAGGCCAGGTCGCCGCGCATCGAGGGGATGATGCAGAAGCTGCAGCGATGGTTGCAGCCCTCGGAAATCTTCAGGTAGGCGTAGTGCCGCGGAGTGAGCTTGATGCCGTAGTCGGGCACCAGGTCCACGAACGGGTCGTGCCGCGGCGGCAGCGCCGCGTGCACCGCTTCCATCACGCTGGCGTAGTCCTGCGGGCCGGAGACGGCCAGCACGTCCGGGTACTGTTCGCGGATCAGCTCGCTGCGCTTGCCCAGGCAGCCGGTGACGATCACCCGGCCGTTCTCGTTCATCGCCTCGCCGATGGCGTCCAGCGATTCGGCCACCGCCGAATCGATGAAGCCGCAGGTGTTGACCACCACCACGTCGGCGGCGTCGTAGCTGGGCACGATGTCGTAGCCCTCCACCCGCAGCTGGGTGAGGATGCGTTCGGAATCGACCAGCGCCTTCGGGCAGCCGAGGCTGACGAAGCCGACCTTGGGGTTCTGGGACATGGAAAGCGGCCTGGAACGGTGCGGCCCGGCGCGGCCGGGCGCGGGATTATAGCCGCCCCCGGCGGTCCGCCGGTCCGCTGCCGGCCGGGGCGCGCCTGCGGGGGGC
>DASRYN010000280.1:0-5604 GCA_035687185.1 Pseudoxanthomonas sp.
CCACCCCCGTGCCCGTGGCACCCGCCGTGCGCCCCGGCAGGGCGCCACGCGCTGCGCGATCTCAGGCGCCGGCCGGTTGCGGGATCGCCTTCAGCGCCGCCTCGAGCCTGCGCCGCTGCTCGCCGTCGTCGCTGTCCGCCAGCGCGCGCTGCAGCAGCTCGCGCGCCTGGCCGTCGCGCCCGAAGCGCTCGGACAGCAGCACGCCGGCCTCCAGCGCCCACTGCGGCGCCTGCGCCGAGCGCGGCCAGGTCTCCAGCATCGCCAGCAGCGCATCGGCCACGAGCTGGAGCTGCCCGGCCGCGCGCGCGCGTTCCACCAGGCGCGCGGCCTGTTCCTCACCCGCGGGCACGAAACGGGGGTCGCGGTCCAGCATCTCCCGCAGCAGTGCCAGGGCGCGCGGTTCGCGGCGCTCGTCCAGCAGCCGGCCGAGGTACAGGCGGGCGTGCTCCTGCAGTTCCGCGTTGCCGCCGTCCTGCCCCAGCAGGCGCTGGTACAGGTCGTGCACGGGCAGGCCGACCGCGCGCGTGCGCACCGCCGCGCGCAGGGCCTCGCGCGCGGCCTCGGGCTGGCCGTCGTGGATGCGCGCCTCGGCTTCGTCGAGCAGCGCCCGGTCCGGGTCCGTGCGCGCGCCGCCGTCGAGCGCCGCCGGTTCGAACCCCAGCGCCCCGTGGTATTGGTAGACCAGGTAGCCCAGGAGGTGGAAGGCGCAGAACAGCCCCCAGATCGAGACGAAGCTGACCGCCAGGTTGCCGACGATGGCCGGAAGGAAGCGGTCCAGCCAGGCGGCCGCGGTGAGGGCGCTGGCCTGGATCACGAACAGCAGCCCGAACGCGGCCAGGTACGGCCAGCCGATGCGCCGCGCCAGCCCGAGCGGCACCGCCGGGTTCAGCGCGCGGCGCAGGCTGCCGTCCAGCGCCAGCGAGATCACGCAGCCGGGCTGGGCCAGGGCCAGCGCCGCCACCACCAGCAGCACCAGCACCGTGCTGCGGGTGAATACGAGGGTGGCCAGGGCCACCGCGAAGAACAGCACCATCAGCCCGAACAGGCGGAGCACGGCGCCGTCGAACAGATCCAGGCCGTGTTCCGGTGCGCCGGGGTGGCCGTGGGCGGTATGGCGGAGGATCTCGAAGGCATAGCGGTACACCGCCAGCCAGGTGACCAGCAGCAGCACCCAGCCGACGCCCGGCAGCACGCCCAGCAGCGTGCAAAGGGTCAGCGCGATCAGCGACCAGAACGCCGCGTCCTGGACCGGGTACAGCGCGATGGCCGGCAGGCGGGTCCAGAAGGGAGCGGGGCCTGGGCGGCGCGCGCCGGCGGCGCGCGCGGTACGACGTTCTTCCATGAATCCCCCGGGGGCGTCGATGGCCCGATTTTCACCACAGCCCGCCGAAGCGCGCAATCTGCGCCGCGGCAGGCCCACGGGGCGCCTCGCCGAGGCCTCGCCGGGCGGCTATTTGCGCCCGCCGAAGATGCCGCCGAGGATGCTGCGCACGATCTGCTGGCCGATCCGGTTGCCCACGGTGCGCGAGGTCTGCTTGGCCATGGTCTCCAGCAGCCCCTGGCGGCGCCGGGTGCCGAACACCGCGTCCTTGACCGCGCGACCGAGGCCGCCCCCTTCCTCCGCCTGCGCGTCGCGGGCGGGCGGGGCCCCGGTCGCGGCGGTGGCCTGCTCCACCCGCTGCGCGAGGCGCTCGGCGGCCGACTCGCGGTCCACAGCGGTGTCGTAGCGGGCGCCCACCGGGCTGCCGGCGCGCACCTGGGCGCGCTCGGCGTCGGTGATGGCGCCCATGCGGCAGCGCGGCGGCGCGATCCGGGTCTGCTGCACCGGCGAGGGCACGCCCTTGTCCTGCAGGGTGGACACCAGCGCCTCGCCCGTGCCGAGGGCGGAGATGGTGCGTGCCACGTCCAGCTTCGGGTTGGGCACGAAGGTCTCGGCCGCGGTCTTCACCGCCTTCTGGTCGCGCGGGGTGTAGGCGCGCAGCGCGTGCTGCACGCGGTTGCCGAGCTGCCCGAGGATGTCGTCCGGCACGTCGTCGGGGAACTGCGAGCAGAAGTACACGCCCACCCCCTTGGAGCGGATCAGCCGCACCACCTGCTCGATGCGCTGCACCAGCGCCGGCGGCGCGTCGTCGAACAGCAGGTGGGCCTCGTCGAACACGAAGGCCAGCCTGGGCTTGTCCAGGTCGCCGACCTCGGGCAGGCGCTCGAACAGCTCCGACAGCAGCCACAGCAGGAAGGTCGAATACAGCCGCGGCTTGAGGATCAGCTGCGCGGCGGCGAGGATGCCGATCACGCCGCGGCCGTCGTGGTTCACCCGCATGATGTCGTTCAGGTCCAGCGCAGGCTCGCCGAAGAAGCCCTCGCCGCCGTCCTGCGACAGGCGCAGCAGCGCGCGCTGGATCGCGGCCACCGACTGCGCGCTCACCAGCCCGTATTCGGAGGACACCGCCTTGCGCTCGTCGGCCACCAGGCCGAGCAGCGCGCGCAGGTCTTCCAGGTCCAGCAGCAGCAGGCCGCGGTCGTCGGCCAGCTTGAACACGATGTCCAGCACGCCGGACTGGGTGTCGTTGAGTTCCAGGATGCGCGCCAGCAGGGTAGGGCCCATCTCGCTCACGGTGGTGCGCACCGGATGCCCGAGCTGGCCGTAGAGATCCCAGAACACCACCGGGCTGGCGCCGGGCGCGTAGTCGGCCACGCCGATCTCGGCGGCGCGCTCGCGCAGCCTGTCGTTGCCGTCGCCGGGCACGGCCAGGCCGGCCACGTCGCCCTTGACGTCGGCCATGAACACCGGAACGCCCAGCCGCGAGAAGCCTTCGGCCAGGGTCATCAGGGTGACCGTCTTGCCGGTGCCCGTGGCGCCGGCCACCAGTCCGTGGCGGTTGCCGTACTTGGGAAGCAGGGTGACCGGGATGTCGTCGGTGACGCCCTTGCCCAGCAGGATCGGTTCCATGGAGACCTCGCGGCGGGAGTTGCCGGCGATTCTACGGCCCGCCGCGCGGCTTGCCGCGCGGCGGCGCCGGCCGCTACCCTGCCGGTCGCTTCCCAACGCCCCTCGTCGATGCCTTTCCGCTCCCCGATCCTCCGGCCGCTGGCGGCCGTCCTGCTGCTCTGCTGCATCGCACCGCCCGCGCTGGCGCAACGGGTCTCGGCCCGGGACAAGGCCGCCGCGCAGGCGCTGGTCCAGCGCATGGCCACCGCCGAACAGCGCTACCGCGACGCCCTGGTGCTGGCCGCCAATGGCGATCCCAAGGGCACCGAGGAGAGCAACGCCGCGCTGGAGGACATGGAGGACGTGGTCGACGCCTGCGTGAAACAGCGCGGCTGCCCGCTGTCGGACCTGCTGGCGAGCTACAAGCGCCTGCTCAAGGCCGGCGTGGACGCCGAGGCCGAGGCGCTGGAGGACCCGGGCGAGGACGGCCTGCTCGAGGCCGACCCGGCCCTGGCCGCCGACGTGCCCGAGGCCGCGCGCACCGCCAGCCTGCTCGGCGGCGACCACCGCCACGCCTTCGACCGCATGGTCCGCTACAACCCGGCCATCCAGGCCGGCATCCGCCGCTGGCTCACCGACATGCGCCCGCAGCTGATGACCAGCTACGAGAACTACCGCACCATGCGCCACCTGATGTGGCCGGAGTTCGAGAAGCGCGGCCTGCCCGAGGCGCTGCTGTTCGGCATCCTGGCCAAGGAATCCAACGGCCGGGTGCACGCGGTTTCCCGCGCCGGCGCGGCCGGGCCGATGCAGTTCATGCCGGCCACCGGGCGCCGCTTCGGGCTGGGGCCCGACGGCACCGGCTTCGACACCCGCTACGACCCGCGCGCGGCCGCCGAGGCCAGCGCCACCTATCTCAACGAGCGCCTTCGCGAGCTCAACGACGACATCGAGCTGTCCCTGGCCGGCTACAACGGCGGCGAGGGGCGCGCCCTGCGCGTCCACCGCCAGAGCGGCGGCACCGGCTTCTGGTACGCCTCGGTCTACGACCAGTTCCCGGCCGAGACCCGCGACTACGTGCCGATGGTGATCGCCGCGGCCTGGATCTACCTGCACCCGCGCCAGTTCGGCGTGCAGTTCCCCAAGGTGGACGCGCAGCCGGCGCCGCTGAAGCTGGTGCGGCCGGCCAGCATCTACGAGCTGACCGTGTGCCTGGGCAACGCCGGCAACCGCGACGGCTACATGCGCACGCTGCGCAACCTCAACCCGCGCTACGCGGCCGAGACCGTCATCCCCGCCGGCACCACGCTCAACGCCACCACCCGCGTGGCCGGCCTGTACCACCGCCACTGCGCCGGCGGCGCCCGCGCCGAGCTGGCCCGCGCGCTGGTCACCGCGGACGTGAACGCGGCCATCGTGCGCGACGCGCCGGCCGGCACGGTGGCCGTCGGCAGTGTCACCCCGCTGCCGGCGGGCGTGCCCACCACCATCGCCACCGGCGCCCCGCAGCCGGCCCGGCCGAAGGCGCAGCAGGTGCGGCTGTACAAGGTGGCCAGGGGCGACACCCTGGGCCGGATCGCGCAGCGGCACGATTGCCAGGTCAAGACGCTGGCCCGCGCCAACGGCCTCAAGGCGCCCGCCTACAGCCTGCGCCAGGGCCAGCAGCTGCGGCTGGAGGGGTGCCGGAGGTAGTCCGCGGGCGCCGCGGACCGGTGCGCGGGGTTCAGCCGGCGCGGTAGGCCAGCGCCTGGCCCAGCCGCACCGGCGTTTCCGGCGCCAGCCCCGGCGCGAGTTCGGCGACGCCCGGCGGCAGCAGCACGATCACGGTCGAGCCGTAGTTGAACCGCGCCATCTCGGCGAAGCGTTCCAGGACGATGCCCTTGCCGCGCCAGTCCTTGCGGGTGATGCGGTCGCCGTAGCGCGGGATCTCCTCGCCGCTCCAGACCGTCTCCACGCCCGACACCAGCAGCGCGCCGACCATCACCACGGCCATCGGCCCGAAGTCGGTGTCGAAGTGGCACACCAGCCGCTCGTTGCGCGCGAACAGCCGCGGCACTTTCGCCACCGCCGCGGGCCCCACGCTGAACAGCCGGCCGGGCACGTGCACGGTCTCGCGCAGGGTGCCGGTCCACGGCATGTGCACGCGGTGGTAGTCGCGCGGGGACAGGTAGACGGTGGCGAACCGGCCGCCGGCGAAGGCATCGGCGGCGTCGGCGTCGCCCAGCAGGTCGCCCACCGCGAAGCTGCGGCCCTTGGCCTGCAGGCAGCTGCCGTCCTCGACCCGGCCGCACTGGCTGATGCGGCCGTCGGCCGGCATCAGCAGCGCGCGCGGGTCCGCGTCCGGCACGCGCGCGCCCGGGCGCAGGGCGCGGGTAAAGAACGCGTTGAAGGTGGCGTAGCTGGCGGGGTCGGGATCGGCCGCCTCGTCCAGGTCCACGCCGAAGCGGCGGACCACGGTGTCGATCAGCCAGCGCCGCAGGCGCGGGTGCCGGGAGTACGCCGCGCGCCGCGCCAGCGAGGACAGCAGCCGGTGCGGCAGGACCCAGGTGAGCGTGGTCAGCAGGCTCATGGCGCGCGGTCCGCGGCGGTCAGGCGCGACAGGTCCGCGGCGATGGCCTGCGGCCGGAACGGCGGGCGGATCAGCCCGGCCAGCCGTCCCTGCGGGTCGAGCACGG
>DASRYN010000281.1:0-15121 GCA_035687185.1 Pseudoxanthomonas sp.
ATCGCCGCCGCCGGCGGCCACCACCTGCTGATGTGCGGTCCGCCCGGCTGCGGCAAGACCCTGCTGGCCTCGCGCCTGCCCGGGCTGCTGCCCGAGGCCAGCGAGGAAGAGGCGCTGGAGACCGCCGCGGTGGCCTCCATCAGCGGCCGCGGCGTCGACCCGGGCCGCTGGCGGCAGCGGCCGTGGCGCGCCCCGCACCACGGCGCCAGCGCCGTGGCGCTGGCCGGGGGTGGCAGCCCGCCGCGGCCGGGCGAGATCTCCCTGGCCCACAACGGCGTGCTGTTCCTGGACGAGCTGCCGGAGTGGAACCGCGCCGCGCTGGAAGTGCTGCGCGAGCCGCTGGAGTCGGGCCGCATCACCGTCTCCCGCGCCGGCCGCAGCGCCGAGTTTCCCGCCCGCTTCCAGCTGGTCGCGGCGATGAACCCGTGCCCCTGCGGCTGGGCCGGCGATCCCTCCGGCCGCTGCCGCTGCACGCCGGACATGGTCCGCCGCTACCGCGGCCGCATCTCCGGCCCGTTGCTCGACCGCATCGACCTGCACCTGCAGGTGGCGCGCCTGCCGCCGCAGGCGCTGCGCCCGGACGCGCCGCCCGGCGAGCCCAGCGCCGCCATCCGCGCCCGGGTCGAGGCCGCCCGCGAACGGCAGCGCCCGCGCGGCTGCCTCAACGCGCGGCTCGACCCCGCCGCCCTGGCCGCCTATTGCCGCCTGGACGAGCCCGACCAGGCCCTGCTGGAAAAGGCCACCGAGCGCCTGCAGCTGACCGCGCGCAGCCTGCACCGCACCCTGCGCGTGGCTCGCACCGTGGCTGACCTGGACGGCAGCGACCGCATCCGCAGCGCGCACCTGGCCGAGGCGCTGGGCTACCGCATGCCGGCCGCGGACGCCGCCGACTGATCCCCCATCGGTCATGCCCGCGTCTTAACGCCCGGGCAACGCCTGCGGCCGCCATTGCCGGTAGCGTGGCGCGATTGCCAGCCCGGCATGCCTGGAGCCGTCCGATGCGTCCCCTGCTGCTCGTCACCAGCCTCGCCCTTGCGCTGTCGGCCTGCTCCGACCGCCCCCAGCCGGCCGCGGACACCGCCGCCGGCGCCGCCGCCGAAGCGCCGCGGGAGGTCGAACTGATCCCGCGCGAGGCGCTGTTCGGCAATCCCGAGCGCGCGGTCGTGCAGATCAGCCCGGACGGCAAGTACCTGAGCTGGGTCGCGCCGCTGGACGGGGTGATGAACGTCTGGGTCGCGCCCGCCGACGACCCGGCCGCCGCGCGGGCGGTCACCCGCGACACCGCCCGCGGCATCCGCAGCTACTTCTGGTCCTACCGCCCCGACACCCTCCTGTACCTGCGCGACAGCGGCGGCGACGAGGACTTCCACCTCCATGCGGTGGACCTGGCCAGCGGCCACAGCCGCGACCTCACGCCTTTCCCCAAGACCACGGCGCAGGTGGTGGCCGTCAGCCACCGGCAGCCGGACGCGATCCTGGTGGGCATGAACGACCGCGACCCGAAATGGCACGACCTCTACCGCGTGGACCTGGCCAGCGGCGAGCGCACGCTGGTGGAAAGGAACACCCAGGAGATCGCCGGTTACATCGCCGACGGCGGCTACGCCCTGCGCTATGCGCAGCGCGCGCGTCCCGACGGCGGCATGGACCTGCTGCGGCGCGTCGGCGACGGCTGGCAGGAGGCGGAGGACATTCCGTTCGAGGACGTGCTCACCACCACCACGCTCGGCCTGACCGACGACGGCGCCACGCTCTACATGGCCGACTCGCGCGACCGCGACACCGCGGCGGTGTACGCCGTGGACACCGCCAGCGGCCGCCGCACCCTGCTGGCGGAGGACGCGCGCGCCGACATCGGCGCCGCGCTGGCCGACCCGCGCAGCGGCCAGCTGCAGGCGGTGGCGGTGAACTACCTGCGCGAGGAATGGAAGCCGGTGGGCGACGCCCTGGCCGCGGACCTGCGCGCGCTCCAGGCCCTCGGCCCCGGCGAGGTCGGCGTCAACGCGCGCACGCTCGACGACCGCACCTGGATCGTCACCTATTCGGCGGCCGAGTCGCCGGTGGTCTACTACCGCTACGATCGCACGCCCGGCGCCGACGGCCGGCTGACGCGGCTGTTCTCGGGACGGCCGGCGCTGGAAGGCAAGCCGCTGGTGCCGATGTGGCCGCAGGAGATCAAGTCGCGCGACGGCCTGACCCTGGTCAGCTACCTCACCCTGCCCGCGCACGCCGATCCCAACGGCGACGGCAAGCCCGACGCCGCGGTGCCGATGGTGCTGCTGGTGCATGGCGGGCCGTGGGCGCGCGACGACTACGGCTACAGCAGCTACGACCAGTGGCTGGCCAACCGCGGCTACGCCGTGCTGGCGGTCAACTACCGCGGCTCGACCGGCTTCGGCAAGGCGTTCACCAACGCCGGCGACGGCGAGTGGGCCGGCAAGATGCACGACGACCTGATCGACGCGGTGCACTGGGCCGTGGGCCAGGGCGTGACCACCGCCGACAAGGTCGCGATCATGGGCGGCAGCTACGGCGGCTACGCCACCCTGGTCGGCCTGACCTTCACCCCCGACGCCTTCGCCTGCGGCGTGGACATCGTCGGCCCCTCCAACCTCAACACCCTGCTGGCCACCGTGCCGCCGTACTGGGCCAGCTTCTTCGAGCAACTGGCCCGGCGCATGGGCGACCCGCGCACCGAGGAAGGCCGCGCCTGGCTGCGCGAGCGCTCGCCGCTGACCCGCGCCGACCAGATCAGGAAGCCGCTCCTGATCGGCCAGGGCGCCAACGACCCGCGGGTCAAGCAGGCCGAGAGCGACCAGATCGTCGAGGCGATGCAGGCCCGGAACATCCCGGTGACCTACGTGCTGTTCCCCGACGAGGGCCACGGCTTCGCCCGCCCGGAGAACAACAAGGCGTTCAACGCGATCGCCGAGGGCTTCCTGGGCCAATGCCTCGGCGGCCGCGTGCAGCCGATCGGCGAGGACCTGGCCGGCTCCAGCATCACCGTGCCCACCGGCGCCGATGGCGTGCCGGGGCTGGCGGAGGCGCTGCGGTCGCATACGCAGGAGGTGCGGAAGTAGGGGCAAGGAGTGCCGGCCCTGGGCGCCGGCACTCCGTCCCCTTTGTAGGAGCCGGCTTGCCGGCGACCGCGGCACGCGATCCAAGCCGGAGCGCTAGGAACGCCATATGGCGCCCAACGGGTCGAGCTCCATGGTGTCCATCCTCTCCGCGCGCCAGCCGAAACCACAAACCGCCAGCACGCCCTCGCCCATCGGATCCAGGCCGAATGCCTCGTCCAGGCAGACCTCGTTGATGGCACAGGTGACGTAAGCGGCCAACCCTGCTTCGGTAGCGGACAGGTACAGCGTCTGCGACAGGTGCCCGGCCTCGAGCAGCACCGCTCTGTAGGCCTTGGCGTGCTGTCGGTACTTCCAGAAGTTGCGCGCATAGCGCGGGGCCATGATCGCCATCGCATGGGCATCGGCGAACCATTGTTGTCCTGCCACAGCGCGCAACATCAACTCCTGAACCGGCAGATCTGGATCCGGCAACCGGTGCAGGGCATGATCCAAGAAATCGTAGTGGTACAGCCCGGGTTCCAGACCATCCACATCCCGCACGACAAGATAGGCCTCGATGGGGTGCAGTCCGCCGCCGGAAGGACTGCTCTTCTTCAGAAAGACGGTGTCCTCTGCCACCCGCACCGCGGCCTGCGCCGAGAAGACCCGTTCCAGCAACTGAGCCGTCATATCCAAGGGTAGTGGTCGCGAGCGATCGAAGTTCCTGCAGGTGGTGCGCCGCCGCAGCAAATCATCGAAGGCGGCAGCCGGCTTGCGTGGCAGGGAGATCAGCGCAGTACTACCCGGGTGACAGGTGCGTTCCGGCGGCGGCGGACCAAGCACATCGCGCAGCTGTTCGGCGGTTTCGGTGCCGGCCTTCCGCATCGCCTCGACGCTATCGACATCGCTCCAGCGAGTCATGCCGTGCAACAGCGCCGATAGCGGATGCCAATGGGTGGCTCGCAGAGATTCGTCGCTCTCGCGATGACCGGCGTGTTCGGGCGCGTCTGACACAACCAACCCGGCATTCAACAGGGCCGGCAACGCCGAACGCCATGACTCGGGCAACGCAACCTGCTCCACCCACTGCTCTGACCCAAGGCCACCAAGCACTTCGCGCGACAAGGCGTCCACGACATGCTCCCGAGCGGTATGCGGAGCCAAGGCAACCCATCGTTGCTGGCGCTTCGCTCCGTCGCCCCCCGCCAGCAAGTCCTCCAGATCGAACTCGATTTCCTGCCGCGGCTCGAGGTAGAGCACTTTGCAACGTCGTACCCGCACGCGCCCCCCCTTCAATCTTTGTCGTTTATGGCTAAGCTTCCGCCCCGAAGCGGCCCACGATGGGCCGCAATGGGGGAAAAGATGTCAAACCAGAGTCGAGGCACCCTGCCGACGCCTCTCTCACCGGAAGTCGCCGACCGGTTGCTGGGACGTCTCGCCACTGACGATCAGTTCCGGAGCCTATTCGTGCGCGATCCGGCCGCCGCATTGGTCCAGGCCGGGTACGACGCGAGCGCCACGAACGACCTCGACCTGCTGCGGTCCCGACTCAAGGTGACGGGACTGGCGTCCAAGGAGGCAATCGCGGCAGCTCACAGTGAAATTCGCTCTTCGCTCACATCAGGCTTGAACATGCAACCGATCCAACTGAACACCGGGGGGTCAGGGCGGACTCAAAAGCCGGAATGAGCGGCAGGTACCTGCGCCGGCGACAGAGACTGCAAGGCAAGCCGCTGGTGCAGGACGCCTGCATCCACTCCCTTACCCGACAGGGCCTTGACATGGGCTCTCGCCAAACGGGCGTCCACTACATTCAGGCCCTGCTGACACCAGGCGCAGCCGTATTCACTGTAGGCCAGGCCGCGCCTGGAGGCGATCCACTTCGCTTCCCGCAACGCGTCTTGCACCTGGCCCGCCATAAGATGCGCTTCGAGTAGCGCGACGTGCGCCTGGAACGGCTCACCTCCATCTAACACCTCCTCCAACGCCGCAATTGCCCGAAACGGCTCGCCGTTTAGCAGCTCCTGACGTGCGCCCAACACCACCAGGAGGGACTTCACGGGCTGCATGGCGACCAAGCCGGCATGCTTCTTGTCCTTCAGCGTGCCGGATACGCGCTGCGCCAGCTGCGCATCCCCGATACGCTGTGACAGAAGCGCGGCCACCAGCGCGACCACTGCGTCGTCACGCTGATCCATGACGCTGGTAGGGACGTCCACGGACACGAGCGCCAGTTCGGCAGCCCTCTGGAGCTGCGCCTTCGCCGCTGCGATATCACCGGCTGCCCAGAGTGCAATGGCCAAAGGAATCTGGCTCTGACGATACCGCGCGTCATCTTCGCGGGCTCGCGCTTCTACCCGCCGCGCTTCCTGGACCGCCCCTTCCCAATTTCCCCGATCCAGGTAGATAGAGACACGATCAAAGTGCGTCAGGTTCAGCAGACTGTCGGCCGGCCACGCCTTGTCGGCAGCATCGAAGTCCTCACTCACAGCATGCCAAATGGCTTGCCATACCCTTGCACTTGGGAGCGATCTCTCGGCAGCCGCCTCAAACGCCTTCCATGCCTCTTGACGTTGCTCCTGCGCCAACCTGAGCCGACCCAGCAGCTCGAAAGATAGAGATGCGAACTCACTTTGCATGACAGCAGCACGCGATGCGAACTCCGATGCCTGTACATGCTGGTTCTGGACCTCTAGCGCGTATGCGGTGTTGGCGAGTGCCGGAAAGAAGTCCGGGTACATCTCCGACACCAACATCCATGCATCCGCGGCGCGCCCTGGGTCATCGACCTGAACGATCCAAGCATCGAGATACATCTGGTCCCGCCCAGGCAGATTCTCACGCAACTGCTGTGCGCGTCGCAGGAACGGCAGCCCCTCCGGCAACTCGTCTAGGACATTGCAGGCACGCGTCACGCCGACGTACGCCAGCGCGAACTCCGGATCCAGCGCGATGGCGCGCTTGTAAAAGTCGCGCGCCTGGGTGTAGCGCCCTTGACTGAATGCTTCCTGGCCCAGCGCATAGGCCCTCAGCGCATCCAGGCTCTGGGTGGCGACCTTGGGCAGTGGCTTGGAGTCGCGCGCCAGGGACGTCTTGGCCTCCCCAAGAGCCGCCCGCAACTCGCTGGTGACCCGGTCGACCGAGGCCAGCACCGAATCTATCCCTGTACCGTCGGCAGAAGTGGAAAAGAGGGTCTGCCGTGTGTGGGGATCCACCAGTTCCAGGCTGACGTGCACCCGCCCGCCGACCTCAGCTACTGCAGGCAGAACGACGCCCCAGACGCCTTCACGTATGGCGATCTCCGATGCCAGCTCGCGGTCGATCGGCGTCTCCGCCTGACGCCGCATTCGCTTCAGAGTGTCGCGGACCTTCAAGTCCGACAGTACGTTTACGTGCCGCGATTGTTCCAGGCTCATCCGGAACGCCTGCTCCAGCGAATCGTCCAGCACCGCCTGCCCGGTCAGGTTGCGCACGTCCGCCACCACCACCCAGTCGCGCTCGGAGAACGCGATCGCCGGCTCGGGACGGGTGATGAACCAGACGCCGATCGCCACGCCGGCGACCAGCGCGACCTCCGCCGCCAGCGCCATCGGCCGGCGCCAGAGGGGGATGTCGCGGTGCGCCTTGGCGTCGCCCTTGGGCATCCGCAGCGGCGCCAGGCCGGGCTCGCCCACTTCGTGGACCTCCTGCACCTCCGGCACGCCCTTGAAGCGCCAGCGGCCGTGCGAGCGCCACTGCAACGCATGCCCGCGCCCGCCCAGCTCGCGCGCGGCGCGGCGCACCAGCGGCTCGGCCACCGCCGAGAGCAGGATCTGGCCGGGCCGGGCCAGGTGCATCAGCCGCGCGGCGAACGGCTTGGCCAGGCCCTCGACCTCCACCGACTTGGCGCCGGCACTGACCGCCTCGTCGCTGTTCTGCCACATGAGCACTTCGCCCACGTGCAGGCCGATGCGGGCCAGCAATGGCCCGGTGGCGTGGGCGCGTCCGAGGCCTTCCAGGCCCTGGCGGTAGTCGAGGGCGAAGCCGAGGCCGTCCAGCGGCCGTTCGAACACCAGCAGCAGGCCGTCGGAACGGTCGATCAGGCGGCCGCGCCAGCGCTGCTGCAGTTCCAGCACCAGGCGGTCGTGCTCGCGGAACAGGGCGGCGGCCATGCCGTCGCCGAGCCTCTCCACCAGCTGGGTGGAATCGCACAGGTCGGTCAGCAGCAGCGTTCGCAGCTGCGGGGCGCCGGGTTCCGGGCGGGGCGTGCCTTCCATGCGCGTGCGTCGTTCAGTCCAAGGTCCGCGGGTCGCCGTCGATCCAGTGGGCGCAGTTGCCGCCACGGCGCTTGGCCTCGTACAGCGCCGCATCGGCGCGCGCGTACCACTCGTTCCAGTCGTCGCCGATGTCCACCAGGCAGGCGCCCACGCTGACCGGGCAGATGGTCGGTACCGCCTGCTGCAGCCGCAGCAGGTTGCGGGTGGTATCCACGACGAAGTCGGCGTAGCGCATCACGTCCTGGCGGGACTGCGCCGACACCAGCAGGCAGAACTCGTCGCCGCCCAGGCGGCAGGGCACGTCGTCGGGCCCGGCCACCGAGCGCAGGATGCCGGAGATGTTCTGCAGCACGCGGTCGCCGACCAGGTGGCCGTGGTCGTCGTTGACCTGCTTGAACCGGTCGCAGTCCACCAGCAGCAGGCCCAGGCCGCCGCGGAAGCCGATGCGGCGGCACTCCTGCAGGTGCAGGGTGAGGCCGCGGCGGTTGTACAGGCCGGTCAGCTCGTCGGTGCGGATCAGCTCCTCGGTCTGGTTGAGCTGGTGGGTGGTGGCGTAGAGGTTGTCCAGCGCCGTCTCCAGGTCCTGGTTGCGGCGGCGCAGCTGGCGGATCAGGTTCTGCTCGTTGAGCACCACGCGGGTGATGGCGCGGCGCAGGAACTGCGCGACCAGCACCGGGTCGCACTCGACCAGGCGCTGGAACTCGGCCGGCCCCAGTTCCAGCAGGCGGCCGTCGCCCACCGCCAGCGCGTCGGCGCTGCGGGTGTGTTCGCCGATCAGCAGGCCCAGCTCGCCGAAGAACTCGCACGGCCCCAGATGCTTGACCATCAGGTCGCTGCCGAAGTCCAGGTCCACGCGGCCATCCAGCACCACGTACATGACCTGCCCGGGATCGCCGCGGCGGAAGATGCGCTCGCCGTCGCGGACGGGGCGCTCGCGGCCGGTCGCGGCGAACAGTTCCAGCTCGCGCACGGCCAGCGAGGCGCTCGCGTCGGCGACGAGCACCTGCTCCTTGTCGGCCCTGTCGCGGGCAATGTGCGCCACGCCGTCGCTCGGCATCTCGCGGCTCCGTACCCGGCCCCCTACCGGGCGAGCCCGGAGCATACCATTCCCGTACGTACGTCACAGTTCCGCCCCCCCGGGCCCGCCGGGCGCGCCGCGGCGGGCGGGGGCGCCGGCTCAGGCGGCGGCGCGGTCGCGGAACTGGGCTTCCTCGGTGGAGCCCGTGAGCGCGGTGGTGGACGACTGCCCCTGCTGGACGGCCTGGGTGACCGCGTCGAAATAGCCGGTGCCGACCTCGCGCTGGTGGCGCACGGCGGTGAAGCCGTCGGCGGCGGCGGCGAACTCGGCTTCCTGCAGTTCGACGAAGGCGCTCATCTGCCGGCGCGCGTAGCCGTGCGCCAGGTTGAACATGCTGTAGTTCAGCGCGTGGAAGCCGGCCAGGGTGATGAACTGGAACCTGTAGCCGTAGCCGGCGATTTCCTTCTGGAACTTCGCGATCGTCGCGTCGTCCAGGTTCTTCTTCCAGTTGAAGCTGGGCGAGCAGTTGTAGGCCAGCAGCTTGCCGGGGTACCTGGCATGGATGGCCTCGGCGAAGCGGCGCGCGAATTCCAGGTCCGGCTTGCCGGTCTCGCACCAGACCAGATCGGCGTAGGGTGCGTAGGCCAGGCCGCGGCTGATGGCCTGCTCCAGTCCGCTGCGGGTGCGGAAGAAGCCCTCCACGGTCCGTTCGCCGGTGCAGAACGCCCTGTCGTTGTCGTCGACGTCGGAGGTCAGCAGGTCGGCGGCCTCGGCATCGGTGCGCGCGATCAGCAGCGTCGGCACGCCGCACACGTCGGCCGCCAGGCGCGCGGCGTTGAGCTTGTCGATGGCCTCGCGGGTGGGCACCAGGACCTTGCCGCCCAGGTGACCGCACTTCTTGGCCGAGGCCAGCTGGTCCTCGAAGTGCACCCCGGCGGCGCCGGCCTCGATCATCGCCTTCATCAGCTCGAAGGCGTTGAGCACGCCGCCGAAGCCGGCTTCGGCGTCGGCAACGATGGGCTGCAGGAAGTCGATGCTGTCGTCGCCCTCGGCGTGGTGCAGCTGGTCGGCGCGCAGCAGCGTGTTGTTGATGCGGCGGACCACCGCCGGCACCGAGTCGGCCGGGTACAGCGACTGGTCCGGATACATCTGCCCGGCCAGGTTGGCGTCGGCGGCCACCTGCCAGCCGGACAGGTAGATCGCCTTCAGTCCGGCCTTGACCTGCTGCATGGCCTGGTTGCCGGTCAGCGCGCCGAGGGCGTTCACGAACGCCTCCTCGTGCAGGTAGCGCCACAGCTTCTCCGCGCCGATGCGGGCGATGGAGTGCTCGACCGGGACGGTACCGCGCAGCCGCACCACGTCCTCGGCGGTGTAGTGGCGGGCGATCCCGGCCCAGCGCGGGTCGGTGTTCCATTCGTGCCGGATCTGGTCGGCGGTCTTCAGCGCGTTCATGGCGGGTCTCCGTGGGGGTACGTACGAAGCGGGTGCGTAGTGGTGATGGTGGTCGCTGCGATGGCGGTGGCTTTTTGTAGGAGCCCGTCTTGCGGGCGACGCGACGGCGCTCCCCAGGTGATGTATGTGTCGTTCCGACAGACGGAACCATGGAATGCGGGGTGTCCGGCCGCATCGGGTCGCCGGCAAGTCCGGCTCCTACAACGGCCGATCGCGTGCTGGCTTCGCGGCAATCAGTCGATGCGGGCGTACGCGGGCAGGGTCAGGAACTCGACCAGCTGGCAGGCGCGGGTCAGCTCGTCGAGCAGGGCCATGGCCTCGGGAATGCGCGACCCACCCGGCAGCGTGGCGGTGTCGCCCAGGCGCGACGGCAGCGCGGCCAGGGTGCGCTCGAACAGGGCGAAGTCGATGGGCGCGCCGTCGGCCAGGTACAGCGTGCTGCCCGCGTGCCGGCCGCGCGGGTCGGAGTGGTGCAGCCACTGCCACAGCTGCGCGCGGGCGATCTCGGCGGTGGCCGCGTCTTCCATCAGCCAGTGGATAGGCACGCAGCCGTTGCCGTCCAGCCACGCAGCCAGGTAGCGCACGCAGACCTCGACGTTGTTCTCGAAGCCGGCGCGGGTGATGGTGCCGGGGCAGGGCCGGATCAGGTCGTCGCGCGCCACCGCCACGTCCTGGCGCAGCACGTGGTGCTGGTGCGGCCCGCGCATGTGCGCGTCGAACACCTCGCGCGCCACCGGAATCAGCGCCGGGTGCGCGACCCAGGTGCCGTCGTGGCCGGCGGCGACCTCGCGCAGCTTGTCGGCGCGCACGCGCTCCAGCGCCCGGGCGTTGGCGGCCACGTCGCCGGCGATGGGGATCTGCGCCGCCATGCCGCCCATGGCGTGCGCGCGGCGGCGGTGGCAGGTGCGGACCAGCAGGTCGCAGTAGGCCTTCAGGAACGGCTGGTCCATGGTCACCTGGCCGCGCTCGGGCAGCAGCCGCGCCGGGTGCGCGCGGAAGGTCTTCAGGTAGGAGAAGATGTAGTCCCAGCGGCCGCAGTTCAGACCCACCGCCCGGTCGCGCAGCGCGTACAGGATCTCGTCCATCTCGAACGCCGCCGGCAGCGTCTCGATCAGCACCGTGACCTTCATCTGCCCGTGCGGCAGGCCCAGCACGGCTTCCACGTGCGACAGCGCCGCCTCCCACAGCTCGGCCTCCTCCATGCACTGCAGCTTGGGCAGGTAGAAGTAGGGCCCGCGGTCGTTGGCCGCCAGCGTGCGCGCGTTGTGCCAGGCGAACACCGCCATGTCGAACAGCGCGCCGGCGACGGGCTCGCCGTCCACCCGCACGTGCTTCTCGTCCAGGTGCCAGCCGCGGGGACGCACGATCAGCACCGCGCGCTCCTCGGAGGGGCGCAGCCGGTAATGGCGCCCGCTGCCGGCGGTGAAGGCCAGCGTGCCGGCCACCGCCTCGGCCAGCGCACGCTGGCCAGCCAGCAGGTTGCGCCAGGTGGGCGAGGTCGCGTCCTCGAAGTCGGCCATGTAGCAGTTGGCCCCGGAGTTGAGGGCGTTGATCACGGTCCTGGGATCGGTGGGGCCGGTGATCTCCACGCGGCGGTCCTGCAGCGCGGGCGGGATCGGCGCGACCGTCCACCCGCCCTGGCGGATGTGGGCGGTGTCCTCGCGGAAGCCGGGCAGGCCGCCGCCATCGAACCAGGCCTGGCGCTCGCGGCGGGCGGCCAAGCGGGCGCGGCGCCCGGGCTCGATGGCCCGGTGCAGGGAAACCAGCAGGCCGAGCAGCGGCGCGGGCAGCAGCTGCTCCTGCCCGGCGACCCGCTCGGTCAGGACCAAGCCGGCCGCGCGCGGCGCGGCGGCGCGGGACGCGGGGAACGGACGGCCCGGGAGGGCGGCAGTGGCGGACATGGCGGACTCCTGTGCTGCGTGCGGGAGTCCAAGCTGCGCCGGCGATCAACTATTTGACAAAGCAGTTTTGGCAATGTGATACATAAGTTGCACTCATAGGATGGCACAAGCACCCGTGGCGCCAGAGGCAAGCCCGCGTTTTTCCTACAAATCCGACCGGCTGAAGCCGCTGCGGGCGTTCTGCCAGACGGTCCGGCTGGGCTCGGTGTCGCGGGCGGCCGACGCCCTGTTCGTCAGCCAGCCGGCCATCACCCTGCAGTTGCAGGCACTGGAGCGCGAACTGGGGGTGCGCCTGCTGGAGCGCAGCGGGCGCCGGCTGGCGCCCACCCGCGAGGGCGAGCTGCTGTACGAGATGGCGCTGCCGCTGGTGGAGCAGCTGGACGGGCTGGAGGCGGCGTTCCGCGACCGCGTGCGCGGCCTGGACGCCGGCGAGCTGCGCATCGCCGCCAACAGCTCGACCATCCTCTACCTGCTGCCGCGGATCGTGGAGCAGTTCCGCGCGCGCCATCCCGACGTGCGCCTGACCCTGCACAACGTGGTCACCGCGGACGGCACCGAGCTGCTGCGTGCCGACGCGGTGGACCTGGTGGTCGGCACCCTGGTCGACGTGCCGGCCGACCTGAGCTACGAGCCGGCCTACCGCTTCGAGCAGCGCCTGATCGCCCCGCCCGGGCATCCACTGGTCACGCAGGCGCAACTGGCGCTGGAGGACCTGGCGCCGCACCCGCTGATCCTGCCGCCGCGCCGCCAGGTCACCTGGCGGCTGGTGGACCTGGTGCTGCAGCAGAGCCGGGTGCCCTACACCGTCGCGCTGGAAGTCAGCGGCTGGGACGTGATCAAGCAGTACGTGGCCATGGGCATGGGCGTGTCCATCGTGCCGTCGGTCTGCCTCACCGAGGCCGACCACGGCCGCCTGGCCTCGCGCTCGCTGGCCGCGTTCTTTCCATCGCGCAGCTACGGCGTGGTGGTGCGCAAGGGACGCCTGCTCTCGCCGCAGGCGCGCGCGTTCGTGGCGCTGATCAGGCCCGACCTGCTGGCCCCGCGCGAATACGACCAGGCGGGGCATTCGGAACGCTGAGGGTCGCGGCGGCAGCCAGGGAGTGCCCGACAGCGCCGCCCGTACACCGCCACCGCGCGGCGGCGGATCGCGTCGTGCGCTTCCCGCAGGCGCGCGCGGGAAGCGGGGCCCGGGCTCACGGGGCCGGATCCAGCCGCAGCAGCCGGCCCTTCGCGCCGCGGCCGCCATCCTCCAGCAGCCACACCGTGCCGTCCGGGCCCTGCTCCACCTCGCGGATGCGCGTGCCCATGGCGTAGCGTTCGGCTTCGCGCGCGCGGTCGCCGTCGAAGGCCACCCGCACCAGGCTCTGCGAGGAGAGGCCGCCGATCAGGCCGCTGCCGGCCCAGCCCGGATAGCGGTCGCCGCTGTAGATCACGAAGCCGGCCGGCGAGATCACCGGCGTCCAGGTGATCACCGGCGCGCGGAATTCCGGGCGGGTGGCGTGGTCGGGAATCGGCTTGCCGTCGTAGTGGTCGCCGTTGGAAACCACCGGATAGCCGTAGTTGGCGCCCTTCTCGATCAGGTTCAGTTCGTCGCCGCCCTTGGGTCCCATCTCGTGCACCCACAGGCGGCCGTCGGCGTCGAAGGCGATGCCCAGCGGATTGCGGTGGCCGAGCGACCACACCTGCGCGGCCACCCCGCCGCGGGAGGCGAACGGGTTGTCCTCCGGCACGCCGCCGTCCTCGCGCAGGCGGATGACCTTGCCCAGGTTGGCGGCCATGTCCTGCGCCGGATCGAACTCCTGGCGTTCGCCGGACGTGATCCACAGCATCCCGTCGCGGTCGAAGGCCAGGCGATGGCCGTAGTGGCCGCGGCCGGGCTTCTTCGGCACCTGGCGCCACACCACCTGCAGGTCCTGCAGCGTGCCGCCGCCGGCCTCGTCGGGCACCAGCCGCGCACGCGCCACGGCCGCGCCGGCGGTGCCGCCCTCGCCGGCCTCGGCGTAGCTCAGGTACACCCAGCCGGTCTGCGCGAAGCGCGGGTGCAGCACGACGTCGCCCAGGCCGCCCTGGCCGGCGTGGACGACCTCCGGCACGCCACGCACCTGGGCGCGGGTGTTTCGCGCCAGGTCCTGGATCCACAGGCGGCCGCCGCGCTCGGTGACCAGCAACCGGCCGTCGGGCAGGAAGGCCATGGCCCACGGCTCCTGGAAGCGCGCGACCTCGCGTTCGGCGAACGGCTTGGGAGCGGGTTCGGGCGCCTGGGCCGGCGCGGCGCCGGCGGCGGCGAGGCAGGACGCGAACAGGACGGCGGGCAGCAGGCGCATGGCGATTCCTCCAGGGGCGTGCGCCGATCCTAGCGCCGCCGGCGTCAAGGACCCACGAGCGCTACACGGTGCCGCGGTTCTTGCCGATCCAGGGCCGGTACCACTCGCGGATCGCGGCCATGTCCGCCTGCATGTCGCCGGTGGTGTGGAACAGCGGGCCGATGCCGATGGTCCTTTCCGGGTAATGGAAGTAGGCCATCAGCACCGGCACCCCGGCTGCGTCGGCGATCTTCCAGAAACCGGCCTTCCACTGCCGCACCGCGCTGCGCGTGCCCTCGGGGGTGAGCGCGAACCACATCCGCGGCGAGTTGCGGATCAGTTCCACCGCCTGCTCGGCCACGCCCTGCGGCCGGCTGCGGTCCACCGGGATCACGCCGAGCCGGCGCAGCAGCGGCGCCAGCGGCCACCAGAACAGCGAAGCCTTGCCCAGCACGCGCACGTCGAAGCCCAGCGCGACCTTGGCCGCCATCCCCCAGACCCCGTCCCAGTTGGACGAATGCGGGGCGACGATCAGCACCAGCTTGGGCACGTCCGGCAGGGTGCCGGTCACCCGCCAGCCGCCCAGCCGCAGCACCGCGCGGCCGAGCCAGCGGGTGAAGCGGTTGGGCCGCACCTGTGGCATGTTCGGCGGTATCGGCGGCAGCAACGGTTCGCGGGCGGGCATGCGGCTCAGTCCCAGTCGCGGGAGCTGCGCCCGCGCTTGATCTGGCTGCGCTCGCGCTTGCCTTCCAGGCGGCGCTGCTGCGAGGCGCGGGTGGGCCGGGTGGCGATGCGGCGCTTGGGCACGGCCAGGCCCGCGCCGATGAACGCGGCCAGCCGCTCGCGCGCGTCCTGGCGGTTGCGGTCCTGGGTGCGGAAGCGCTGCGCCTCGATCACCAGCACGCCCTCGTCGGTGACGCGGCGGTCGCGGCGCGCCAGCAGCCGCGCGCGCAGCGGCTCGGGCAGCGAGGGCGAACCGGCGATGTCGAAGCGCAGCTCCACCGCGGTGGCGACCTTGTTGACGTTCTGCCCGCCGGCGCCGCTGGCGCGCACGAAGCGCTCGACGATCTCCGCTTCCGGGATCGCCAGGCCGGGACTGATGACGAGCGGTTCGGCGGGCATGGGCGGATTG
>DASRYN010000282.1:0-5846 GCA_035687185.1 Pseudoxanthomonas sp.
GCGTGCGGCGCGCGCATGGCCCGCGCGCCGCCCCGCCACGGCGCGGAACCGTCGAAATCAGCTTCAGGCAAAACCGGGTTAACGCGCCGCGTCCCCGGCCGTAACGTGCTCCCCGACTCCGCCCCCGCCTGCACCGGCACCGGGCGGCCCGCCGGGAGCCAGCATGTCCGAGCGCAAGTGCGTCATCGTCGTCGACCCGGCCCTTCCGCCGGGGGTCATGGCCAACAGCGCGGCGGTGGTGGCCGCCAGCCTCGGCCGGCTCTGCCCGGAGATCATCGGCGAAGACCTGCCCGACCACCACGGCCGGATGCATGCCGGCATCACCACCCTTGCGCTGCCGGTCCTGGGCGCCACGGCCGAGCGGCTGAAGGCGCTGCGCGAGCAGCTGCGCGCGTTCGAGCCGGGGCTCGCGGTGGTGGACCTCATCAGCGCCACCCGCACCACCCGCTCCTACGCCGAGTATGCCCAGGCGCTGGCGCGCGGCCCGGACGGGGCCATCCGCTACCAGGCGCTGGGGCTGCTGGGCGAGCGGAAGCTGGTGACCCGGCTGACCGGCAGCCTGGGCCTGCTCCGCTGACCGGCCCGCGCTCCACGGAGGCGACGACGCGATGGACACCGCACCGATCCTGGCCATGGGCACCTTCGCCCTGGGCATGTCGATTTCCCCGGGCCCGGCGAACATGGTGATCGTCGCCTCCGGCGCCAACCACGGTTTCCGGCGCACCCTGCCGTTCGTCTCCGGCGCCACCGTCGGCTTCACCCTGTTGCTGGCGTTCGTCGGCTTCTGGCTGCTGCAGGCCGTGGGCGGCCACCCCGCGCTGCTGCACTGGCTGGGCATCGCCGGCGCGGCGTTCGTCGCCTGGGTGGGCTGGAGGATCGCGGCGTCGCGACCGGGCCCGCCGGGCGCGGTCGCCGGCGCCCCCGGCTTCGCGCAGGGGTTCCTGCTGCAATGGCTCAACCCGAAGGCGTGGGTCGCGTGCGCCTCCGGGGCGGCGCTGTTCTCCGACCCGCGGACGCACGCCGCGCTGGCGCTGTTCATGGCGATCTACTTCGTGGTCTGCTACCTGTCGCTGGCGGCCTGGGCGCTGCTCGGGGACCGGGCGTCGGCGCTGCTGGACAGCCCGCGGCGCATGCGCCTGTTCAACGTCGCCATGGGCGGCCTGCTGGTGGCCACCGCCGCCTACATGCTGTGGCTGCAACTGTTCCCTAGCCCGGCGCGGGCGGGTTGAAGGCGTCGTAGAGGCTGTTGATCAGGGCGTAGGCGGCGCTGCTGCTGGAGACGTTGCGCGGCCACACGGCGTGGACCTGCAACGGTTCGAGCGTCCATTCGGGCAACACCTGGACCAGCTCGCCGCGGGCGATGGCATCCGCGCACAGGTGGTCCGGCGGCGCCGCCAGGCCGACGCCGAACACGGCCAGGCGACAGGCGGCCTCGACGTTGTCCACCCGCACCTGCGGCACGTAGGCGACCTCCTCGGTGCGGCCGCTGGCCGCGTGCCGGAACACGCGCGTGTCCGGGCGCATGGTCAGGCCGATCCACTTCATCCGCGCCAGGTCGGCCGGGCGCGCGACCGGCCCGTGCGCGGACAGGAACGCCGGCGCTGCCACCACCCGGCGCGGCAGCAGGAACAGGTGGCGGGCCTTGAGCGTGCTGTCGGGCAGCTCGCCGATGCGGAAGGCCACGTCGATGCCCTCGGCGATGATGTCCTCGCGGCGGTCGCTGCAGGAGATGCGCAGCGACAGGCCGGGGTGCGCCCGGGCGAACGCGGCCAGGTGCCGGGTGAACTCGCTGTTGACGAACACCGCGGGGATGGAGACGTGCAGCTGGCTGGCGGTCGAGATCGCCCGCTTGCGGAACTCGATCACGCCCTTCTCGTACAGCTCGAGCATGGAACGGGCCGTCTCCAGCAGGCTGGCGCCGTCGCCGGTGAGCGAGAGCTTGCGCGTGTTGCGGTAGAGCAGCGCCGCGCCGAGGTTCTTCTCCAGCCGGGCCAGGTGCTGGCTGGCGGTGGCCGTGGTGATGCCCAGGGCCTCGGCGCCGCCGGAGATCGAGCCGACCTCGGCGATCTTGGCGAAGACGATCAGGTAGCGGATGTCCTCGATCACGGCGGCCCCGCCTCGCGCGCGTCCGCGACGGGTTCGCCGGCAGCCGCGCCCACCCCGGCCGTGCGCGCCAGCCACTTGCCGGCCATGCGCCGCAACGAGGCGTCCAGCGCCGGGTCCGCGGCCACCGCGGCGATCCCGCGCCAGGCCAGGTCGAGGGATTCCTCGCCCACCGCGTAGCGCTCGTCCGGCCCGGCGTGGACCACGTAGCGCACGTCGTAGTGCCAGTGCCCCGGGACCTCGCCGCGCTGCGGGATCCAGTGCCGGTCCAGGTCGAAGATGCCGCGCTCCAGGCGCAGGCCCGGCAGGCCGGTCTCCTCGGTGGCCTCCTTCAGCGCCACGTTGCCCGGGTCCGGGTCGCCGTCGGCATGGCCGCCCGGCTGCAGCCACCGGCCCAGCTTGCGGTGGTGGGTCAGCAGCGTGCGCCGGCCATCCGCGCTGACCACCCAGGCCGACCCGGTGAAGTGCCCGGCCAGCCGCGCGCGGACGAACGGATCCTCCGGATCGTCCAGCAGGGCCAGGAACCCGGCCACGGTGGCCGCCTCCTCCGGCCAGCGCCGGCCGTAGTCCGCCAGTTCCGCGGCCAGTGCCGCGCGCGCGCCCGCATCCCGCATGTGCCGTCCCTCGTGCCCCGGAGCGCCCATTGTCCCCGATCTGCTGCACTTGCAACTTGTGATCCCCCCGGGCGTTTGGCAAGGTACGGCGCTTCGACGCGGCCGCCGGGATGGCCGTCCCAAATTCCAGGCGCATCGGACGGCCGCGGCTTCACAGGGGAACACGCATGTCCAAGGGTCTATTCATCGTCAAGCCGGTCGAACCGGCCGGCCACGTCGACGCCGGCGAGCCGGTCGAGGGCAGCCTCCAGGGCGAAGCCACGCTCAAGCGCACCCTCACCGCCCGGCAGCTGGTGCTGCTGGGCATCGGCGCGGTGATCGGCGCCGGCATCTTCGTGCTCAGCGGCCATGCCGCGGCCGAGCACGCCGGCCCGGCGGTGGTCCTCAGCTACGTGCTGGCCGGCGTCGCCTGCGCCCTGGCCGGCCTGTGCTACGCGGAGTTCTCGGCCATGCTGCCGGTGTCCGGCAGCGCCTATTCGTACTCCTACGCGACCCTGGGCGAGCTGGTGGCCTGGTTCATCGGCTGGAACCTGGTGCTGGAGTACCTGTTCGCCGCCTCCACCGTGGCGGTGGGCTGGTCCGGCTACCTCAACAGCTTCCTGACCAACTTCGGCCTGGGGCTGCCGGCGTCGCTGTCGGCCGCGCCGCTGAACGTGGTCGACGGCAGCCTCACCTACACCGGCGGGCTGATCAACCTGCCGGCGGTGGCCATCATCGCCGCGGTCAGCGGGCTGTGCTACGTGGGCATCACCCAGTCGGCCTTCGTCAACTCCATCGTGGTGGCGATCAAGGTCACGGTGATCGTGCTGTTCGTGGCCTTCGCCGCCCGCTACGTGAACCCGGACAACTGGGTGCCGTTCATCCCCGAGAACGAGGGCCCGGGCCGCTACGGCGTGGAGGGCGTGTTCCGCGCCGCCTCGGTGGTGTTCTTCTCCTACATCGGTTTCGACGCGGTCTCCACCGCCGCGGGCGAGGCAAAGAACCCGCAGCGCGACATGCCCATCGGCATCCTCGGCTCGCTGGCCATCTGCACCCTGATCTACATCGTGGTCTCGGGCGTGCTCACCGGCCTGCTGCCCTATTCGCTGCTGTCCACGCCCAAGCCCGTGGCCACGGCGCTGGAAACCTACCCGGCGCTGAGCTGGCTCAAGTACGCGGTGGAGATCGGCGCGATCGCCGGCCTGTCGTCGGTGATCCTGGTGATGCTGATGGCCCAGCCGCGCATCTTCTACTCGATGTCCAGGGACGGCCTGCTGCCGCGCTTCCTGGCCAGGGTCCACCCCCGCTACCAGACCCCGCACGTGGGCACGGTCGTGGTGGGCGTGCTGGCGGCGCTGCTGGCCGGCTTCCTGCCCATCGGCCTGCTGGGCGAGCTGGTGTCGATGGGCACGCTGCTGGCCTTCGCCACCGTGTGCGTGGGCATCGTCGTGCTGCGCCGCACCCGGCCCGACCTGCCGCGTCCGTTCCGCGTGCCGGCCTACTGGCTGATCGCGCCGCTGGGCGCGCTGGCCTGCCTGGTGCTGTTCGCCATGGCCTTCCGCGAACACTGGCACCTGATGGTCGGCTGGACGGTCATCGGCTTCGCCATCTATTTCCTCTACGGCTACCGCCACAGCAGGCTGCGCAAGGCCGGCTGAGCCCGCTCCGCGACCGCGGCCGGCCCTGCGCCGGCCGCTTCGCTTTCCACTTCCGGACGAGGCGCACATGAGCGCAACCGCCCCCCGCAAGATCGGCCCGGTGCTGGCCACCTTCGTGGTCGCCAACAACATGATCGGCTCGGGCTTCTTCCTGCTGCCCGCCACCCTGGCAAAGTCGGGCGGCGTGACCGCATTGAGCTGGCTGCTGGCCACGGTGCTGGCGATGACGCTGGGCGGCGCCTTCGCGCGGCTGGCGCGGCACCACCCCGGGCTGGAATCGCCCGACGACTACGTGCGCCCCTCGCTGGGGCGCGACGCCAGCTTCCTGGCCACGACCATGTACTGGGTCTCGTCCTGGATCGGCAACAACGCCATCGCGGTGGCCGCCTTCGGCTACCTGGCCGTGGCCCTGGCGCCCTGGCTGCCGCTGGCCGACACCCCGGCCGTGCGCCTGGCCGGCCAGGTCGCGCTGATCTGGCTGATGTTCGCGCTCAACCTGCTGGGGCCGCGGCCGATCGCGCGCTTCCAGTCCATGTGCGTGGTGCTGGGCCTGCTGCCGGTGGCGGTGATCCTCACCGCCGGCTGGGCCCACTTCGACCCCGGCGTGTACCGCGACGCCTGGAACGTGTCCGGGCAGCCGGACCTGGCGGTGGTGCTGTCGTCGCTGGCGCCGATCTTCTGGGCCTTCGTCGGCCTGGAGACCGGGGCCATGGTGGCCGGCGTGGTCGACGACCCGGACCGCAACGTGCCCCGCGCCACCCTGGGCGGCATCGCCATCGCCGGCGTGGTCTACCTGGTGTCCTCGGTGCTGATGATGGGCATCGTGCCGGCGGCCGAGCTGGCCGCCTCGGGCGCGCCGTTCGCGCTGGTGGCCGGGCAGATGTTCGGGCCGTGGGCGGTGCCGCTGATCGCCGCGGCCGCCGCGCTGAAGGCCACCGGCACCCTCGGCGGCTGGATGCTGGTGACCGGCGAATCCGGCGCGCGCGCGGCCCAGCGCGGCTTCCTGCCGCCGGTGTTCGGACGGCTGCGGCGCAACGGCTCGGCCGGGCCCGGCCTGCTGCTGATCACGGTGTCGATGACCGCGCTGGCGGTGCTCACGCTGTCGCCCAGCGTGTCCGAGCAGTTCGAGACCCTGATCGAGATGGTGGTGATCCTGGTGGTGATGGCCTATGCCGCCGCCGGCCTGAGCCTGCTGCTGGGCACTCCGCAGCGGCCGGCGCGCCGCCGCGAGCGCGTGCTGGGCATGGGCGCGCTGGTGGCCTGCGGCCTGCTGGTCTATTCCACGCCGGGCAAGACCCTGGTCGGCGGGCTGGTGATCGCGCTGCTCGCCTGGGCCGCTTACCGGGGTTTCGGCGGGCGGGCCGCCCCGGCCGCGCGCTAAACTGCGCGCATGAATGCCCCGACCCTTCCCTACGACGCCGCCCGCCTGGGCCGGCTGGCGCAGCTGCTGATCGAGAACATCCGCGAGCTGTCGCAGGCCGGCTGGACGCCG
>DASRYN010000283.1:0-2400 GCA_035687185.1 Pseudoxanthomonas sp.
CGTCGCGCAGGGCGGCGCCGATCATGTCCAGCGTCTCCGGTGCCAGCCCGGCCTGCAGCGGGCGCTTGCGCACGTCCACGATGCGCACCGCCGGCGGCCGCGCCTCCCCGGCGCGCTGGCGCAGGCGCAGGTGCGCGTAGCGGCCGGCGTGGGCGTTGTGCAGCGTCTCCAGCGACGGCGTGGCGCTGCCCAGCAGCACCGGCACGCCCAGGGCCTTGCCGCGGACCAGGGCGAAGTCGCGTGCGTGGTAGCGGATGCCGTCCTGCTGCTTGTAGCTGGCGTCGTGCTCCTCGTCGACCACGATCAGCCCGGCCTCGGGCAGCGGGGTGAACACCGCCGAGCGCGTGCCCACGACCACCCGCGCCTCGCCGCGCCAGGCCGCGGCCCAGACCCGCGCGCGCTCGCCGTCGGCCAGGCCGGAGTGCAGCGCATGCACGGGCACGCCCAGCCGGGCCCGGAAACGGCCCAGGGTCTGCGGGGTCAGGCCGATCTCCGGCACCAGCACCAGGGCCTGGCGGCCGCGGGCCAGGCAGTCGGCGATGGCGTGCAGGTAGACCTCGGTCTTGCCGCTGCCGGTCACGCCCTCGAGCAGCAGCGGGGCGAAGCCCCGCGCCCCGGCGACGGCCGCGATGGCGGCCTGCTGCTCCGGATTCGGGGCCGGGCCGGGCCGGGGCGCGGGCGCGTCCCCGGTGGCCGGCACCGCCAGGCGTTCGGCGTAGCCGCGCCGGGCCAGCGCGCGGGCGGCGACGCGCCAGTCGTCCAGCTCCAGGTCCAGGCGGTCCTCGTCGCAGGGGCCGGCGGACAGCCGCTCGGCCAGCCGGCGCGTGCGGGTGCCGCGGCGCAGCCCGGCCAGGCCGGTGGCGCCGGCTTCGGTCAATGCCCAGGCCCAGGCGTGGGTTTCGGGCAGCGGGTCGCCGGCGCGCAGCGGTGCCGGCAGCGCCGTGGCCAGCACCTCGCCCAGCGGGGCGTGGGTATAGCGGGCCAGCCAATGCAGCGAATCCAGCAGCTCGCCGCCGAACAGCGGCGTGGGGTCGAGGAAGGCCAGGGCCGGGCGCAGCTCGGCCGGCGTCTCCGGGGCGCCGATGGCGGCCACCACTCCCACGCGTTCGCGGTTGCCGAACGGCACCCGCACCCGGCGACCGACGTCGCCGGGGCCGGCGTCCTCGCCGTGCGGCGGCAGGTAGTCGAACAGCCGCGGCAGGGGCAGGGGCAGGGCGACGCGGAGGCAGGACGGGGCGGGCATCGGCGCAAGTCTACGGCCCGGGCCGCGCGCGCTCCCGCGGCTTGCGGGCCATAACTGTGCACGAACTCATAAATGAGGCGTAAACAACTGCCGGCACTGGGGATTTGGGCTTATCCACACAAGCTGTGGATAAGCTTGTGCATGACGCCGATGCTTCACGCCGCAAAGGCACAAATACGGGGACCGGGCCCGGGTTGGTCAAAAAAACGCCACAAGAAAATCCCTATTTTGTTCAATGGTTTATCCGTGAAACACGGCGCGGCGCCGGAACCGCAGGGGTTTGGGGGCGGACGTCTTCACCGACATTTTGCGCTGTGCACAACCGGAATCGGGCGCAGCCCTTGCAGCGCCGGGCTGGAACAGCTGCGGCCCCGTCCGTCAAGCCGGCGGCGCGGCCATGGCGGCCGGCTATGATCCCGGCATGACGCCTTGCCGAAGCACGAGCCTCCGTTGAACCGCGTGGACGTACCTGCGGCCGTGGATGCCTTCCTCCGCGGCATCGAGCGGCGCGCCTATCTCTTCCTGTGGCTGCAGGGCGGCCGGCCGGAAGCGGCCGAGCCGGCGCTGGCGGCCGGGCTGCGGGCATTCGCCGCCCAGGCAGCCGCGGGGCCGATGGCGGAGTGGCCGGACCGGTTCTGGCGGCTGCTGGCCGCGCTGCCGGTGCGCGAGGACGGGCACTGGCCGGCGCCGCTGGGTTACCTGGGCACGCTGGGGTCCGAGCCGCGCCGGGCGCTGCTGCTGCGCATGGCGGCGGGCCTGGACGAGCGCGCGGCGGCCGAAGCGCTGGGCGTGTCGCTGGCCACCTACCGCGACCGGCTGGCGGTGGCCTGCCCGCGGGACGCCTCCGGCGAGGCCGACGTGGCCGCCTGGCACCGCATCGCGCAGGCGGTGCAGCAGGCCGGCCGCGACCTGGCGCCACCGCAGCTGGTGCGGCTGGCCCGGCTGCGCGAAGCCGCCCTGGCGGGGCGTCCGGTCCCGGCGCCCGCGCCGCCGCCCAGGGCCGACGCGACCTCCGCCCGGGCCCGGCGCCGGCGCTGGCCATGGATCCTGCTGGTGGTCCTCGCCTGCGCGGCCGCGCTGGCGGCCACGTGGTGGCTGGAGCCGCGACTCGCAGGCGACGGCAGCGCGGCGACCGGCACCGCCGAAGCCGGCCACGG
>DASRYN010000284.1:0-2117 GCA_035687185.1 Pseudoxanthomonas sp.
ATGGGTGCTGGGGTTCCGGGGGGCCGGACAGTTTAGTGCATGGGGCCGGCAGGTACTCGACGACCTCCAGGCCGTAGCCGGCCAGGCCGACCTGGCGCCGCGGCGTGCCCAGCACCCGCAGCCGGCGCAGGCCGAGGTCGGCCAGGATCTGCGCGCCGGCGCCGTTGCGGCGCCACTGGCCCACGTCCTTGTCCTTGCGCCCGGCGGCCGGCTCCGGCTGCTGGCGCACGCGCGCCAGCAGCGCCTCGCCGTCGCGCGGGGCCGAGAGCACCACCATCACGCCCTCGCCCTCGGCGGCGATGGCCTGCAGCGCGTCCAGGCCGGAGACGCCGAAGTCCTCGCGCCGCCAGTGCAGCAGGTCGCTGAGCGGGTTCTCCACCTGCACGCGCACCAGCGCCGGCCGCCCGGGGCCCGGCGCGCCCCGGACCAGCGCGAAGTGCAGGTCGTGGGCGATGCGGTCGCGGTAGGTGACCAGGCGGAACGGGCCGAAGGCGGTGTCGATCGCGCGCTCGTCCACCCGCTCGACCGTGTGCTCGGTGGCCAGGCGGTGGGCGATCAGGTCGGCGATGGAGCCCATCTTCAGGCCGTGCGTGCGCGCGAACACCTCCAGCTCCGGCCGCCGGGCCATGGTGCCGTCGGGATTGAGGATCTCCACCAGCACGCCGGCCGGCTCCAGGCCGGCCAGCCGCGGGAGGTCGCTGGCGGCCTCGGTGTGGCCGGCGCGGGTGAGCACGCCGCCGGGCTGGGCGATCAGCGGGAAGACGTGGCCGGGCTGGCTGAGGTCCGCCGGCCGGGCGTCCGGACGCACCGCGGTGCGGATGGTGTGCGCCCGGTCGTAGGCCGAGATGCCGGTGGTCACGCCCTCGGCCGCCTCGATGCTCACGGTGAAGTTGGTGCGGAACTGCGCCGTGTTGTGCTGGACCATCGGCGCCAACCCCAGCTGCGCGCAGCGCTCGGGCGTGAGCGACAGGCACACCAGGCCGCGGGCGTGGGTCACCATGAAGTTGATGTCGGCCGGCCGCACCAGCTCGGCGGCCATGATCAGGTCGCCCTCGTTCTCGCGGTCCTCGTCGTCGACGACCACGACCATGCGCCCGGCGCGGATCTCCTCCAGCAGTTCGGGAACCGGGGCGAAGCTCATGCGCCCGTCTCCCGCGCGCCCAGCAGGCGCTCCACGTAGCGCGCCACCAGGTCCACCTCCAGGTTCACCGGCTCCCCGGCGCCGACGTGGGCGAAGCGGGTCTGGGCCACGGTGTGCGGGATCAGCGCCACCTCGAAGCCTTCGCCGTCGACCTCGTTGACCGTCAGGCTGACGCCGTCCACGCAGATCGAGCCCTTCTTCGCCACGTACCGGAGCAGCCGCGCCGGTGCGGCGAAGCGCCAGCGCTGCGCGCGCGCGTCCGTATGCACCGACAGCACCCGGCCGATGCCGTCGACGTGGCCGCTGACCAGGTGCCCGCCGAGACGGTCGGACGGGCGCATGGCGCGTTCCAGGTTCAGCGGCGCGTCCACCGGCAGCCCGCCCAGGGTGGTGAGGGACAGGGTCTCGTTGGAGGCGTCGGCCTGGAAGCTGCCGGCGTCGAACGCGACCACCGTCAGGCAGACGCCGTTGACGGCGATGCTCTCGCCCAGGCGCACGTCCTCGAACGGCAGCGTGCCGGCGGCGAAGGTGAAGCGGACGTCGCCGCCGCGCGCCTCGCGGGCGGCCAGGCGGCCCACGCCCTCGATGATCCCGGTGAACATCAGCGCACCTCCGGCGGGATCGCGGCGGAGGGACGGAAGGCTACGGCATGGAGCTGGTTCATGGTCGTTTCCCGCGATGCGTCTGCGAAAAACGCCCCAAGGCACGAGCGGCGGCCGGCCCCGGGGCCGGTCGCGGCTGTCTTCTTTCATCCGGACTGTGGGGCTGCGCCGCGCCGGTGGACGCCGCGCCGCCCGGACCGTCGGCTCCGGCTTCGGACCGGATCTGCTGACCTCCCGCGTGGCGGGAGCGCTCGCGGGCTCGCGCGTCGCCGGGCCTGCCGGTGCCGCGCCTACCGCCGGTGGGGAATTCCACCCCGCCCTGAAGACGTTCGGTTGGTTTGTGTTGCCGGCGGACCGGCGGGCGGATTCTAGCA